>JACMJB010000048.1 GCA_014380815.1 Armatimonadota bacterium | reverse complement strand
CATTCGGGCATCGCCCGCATAGGTGCTGCCATCGAACAGCGTAACCGGCCCGCCCTTCAAGTGCAGCTTCGTGTCGTTCCGGATGCGGACGGCGTTCAGGGGGAAGCGAGGCCCGCTGTCGGCATTGTAAAGTGAGACCTTTTCGCCGTCAATGGCCTGCGCGATCACGGGGATCATCGCGGCCTGCTGACGCGGCAAAGTGACCGGGGTGGTGATGTTGTACGCGAACAACTCCCCTGCCTTCTCTCCCGCCGCCCGCGCCGCGACGGAATCGTACTGGAACGCGGCCATCCCCTGCGGGGGTGGCGGCGCTTCCGAAGTGATGCTGTCCACGGCGGACGGTGTTCCGTTCTGCCTTGCCAGCGCGTTACGAGAAAGCGCCCGTGTTCCCCCCAACGCCGGTCCCTGCGTGGCCCTGGATTTGAAGACGTCATCTCCTGCACGGCCTCCCACGCCCGCGGCAGGGGCCGGCCTGTCCTCATTCTCCAGACTGCCCTCAGCTAGCTGCGGGAACGGAACCGCGATCACATCCGGTGGGACCACGGGGCGCGGCAGATAGAGCGGCTGATAAAGGTCCTGGATAAAGGAGATGGGCCGACCTGAAACCAGCGACAGACGGACGCCATTCCAGTCTTCGTCGGTGGTGTTTTCCACCATCGCCCAGCCCTGCAGATAGGGCTTCCCCGTGGTCCCTGTCTCGCCCCCGAGCAGCAGGCGGTAGGAGATCTTCCAGAGCGGAGACTCCGTGATATAGCCGACACGAACCATGCGCCTGCCGGTCCCATCGAAGCGCAGAACTACCTGACGCCGCCGGTCGTCGGACCCCGAAGAAAGCAGCGACAGCGCCTCGCGAAACTCCCGGTTCAGCCGCTCGTCGAGCAGGCGGATGGACGAGACATCGTCGAGGCGTACGGACTGCAGGCCCGCCTCGCCCAGAACGGTGAGAATCGCCACGCTGGTGGTCCTATCGCTGCTTCCGAGCGGGGTCTCTTTCTCTTCCACGCCGACAATCTGACCGCTGATGGTCTGCGGCTTCGCGCCGCTCGTCTCAACAATCACCTTGGCACCGCGCAGCTTATTGAGAAGATCAGTACGACTGGCGGGATTGGTCACATCCACGGCAAACGACTGAAGCGCCCGTCCGATAGGGTCCTTCGCGGCGTAAATCGCGGGCTGAACGGTCCCCTGGGGATCGAGCAGCACCAGTGACTTCAGAATGTCGTTGATCTGGGCGGTACGAAACGTCAGCGGAATAGTCGCATTCCCGCCGACCTCACCCTCGCACAGCGTGTAGGAAACCCCCGAGGAAAACAGGGTGACCGCCCTCACGGGCAGGACACTGGGAGTGGGAGCAGGGGCGTCAGGATCTTTGGGAGCGGCAAGGCAGGGCAGGGCGAAAACCAAAGCGGAGAGGCTGAGAGTCGCGGCGGTCAGGCGGCTCCGCCGCAGTGGGCATGGAAGGGTCATGGAAAAAGCGTGTCCTTAGGTAGATTTAACGGGGTAAGCTCAATCGGAGCCATCTGTTAAGACGCACTAAAGGCGGGTGGGCTTCACAATCCTATTCCGGATCGGACGTTGCAATGGGTACAATCTTCGCATGAACGAAGCGATTGAGAGGATGCTGAACGCGCGCACTTTCGCCGTCGCGGGGGCGTCGACGAACCCGGAGAAGTACGGCTACAAGTGCTACGTGGATCTGAAGCGGTTCGGCAAGACCGTATACCCGATCAACCCGCGCGCCACCACCATTGATGGCGATCCCTGCTATCCCACCGTTGCCGCGCTGCCCGAAATACCGGAGGTGATCGTGGCAGTCATCCCGCCCGCATTGACTGAAAAGCTGGTGGACGACCTGGCGGTGGCCGGTGTCAGGAACCTGTGGATACAGCCGGGCGCGGAGTCGGAGGCGGCGGTCGCGAAGGCAAAAGCGGCGGGTATTACGGTCGTATCGGGCGGTCCCTGTATCCTGGTGGGGCTGCGGACGCACGCGGCGCAAAAGGCGGCATAGACAATCCATGGATACGCCGGATCACCGCTCGGACCACCGTTCGGACCACACGCCGCAAGTGCCGACGCTGTTTGTGATCGGTGACAGCATCTCGATAGACTACGGCCCGGCGCTGGAGAAGTGTCTCGCTGGAATGTTTCGCTATGATCGGCTGGGCGGCACGGATGTGTCGCGGGCGCACCGCGACCTGCCTGCCGGGGCAAATGGGGGCGATTCGGCGATGGTGCTGGCGCATCTGGAGCGGCTTGCGGTGACCGAAAGGTTTCGGCCTGACTGGCTGCTGGTGAACTGCGGTCTCCACGACATCAAGCGCGATCCAAAAACGGGGGAGGTCAACATCGCGCCAGATGCCTACCAGCGCAATCTGGAGAGGATCGCGGTGCAAATGACCGCAGCGAGTCGGAATCCTGTCTGGGTGCGGACCACCCCCGTAGACGACGACCGACACAATGCGCTCATGCAGCAGTTTCACCGGTTCGCGGTGGATGTCCGTGAATATAATCTTCTTGCCGACGCCGTCTTCGCGGCGCGGGGCATCCCCGCCATTGACCTTTACGGCCTGTCCCTGCGGCTCGGACCGAGCGGGTTTTGCGACCATGTTCATTATGTGGAGGAAGTGCGGGCATCGCAGGCGGCTTTTATTGCCGGACACCTTGCGGCCTGGATTCCGGCGCAGCGCTCAGGCGCCGGCGCCGAGCAGCGCGGTCAGCAGCGTTTCCTTTAGAGCGGCAAGCTCCGCTGAACCGCGATGTCGCGGTCGCGGCAGCAGGACCGGCAGGTTCAGGGTCACCGTTCCGTTGTCAATCAGCAGGACCCGGTCCGCAAGCAGTAGCGCCTCCTCCACATCATGCGTGACCAGCAGGGCGGTGAAGCCCTGTTCGCGCCACAGATCTGCCAGAAGATCCTGCATTTCCGCCCGGGTCAGGGCATCGAGAGCGCCCAGTGGTTCATCGAGCAGGAGCAGCGGCGGCGCGGCGGCAAGCGCGCGGGCGAGCGCGACGCGCTGACGCTGTCCGCCGGAGAGCAGGGCGGGCCAGTCGCCGGAGCGATCTGGCAGCCCGACCTGCGCCAGGGCATTGTCGGTCATCTGCCGCAGCCGGGCGCGGGGCAGGCCAGGGGGCAGGCCAAGGGCGACATTCTCGTGAACGCGCTTCCAGGGCAGAAGGCGAGCGTCCTGAAACATCAGGCGAGCGGCGTTGCCGACAACACCGCGCACCGGTTTGCCGTCCACCTGCACCGTCCCCCCGGTTGGGACCTCGAGTCCGGCGACCAGGCGCAGAAGGGTGGACTTCCCGCAGCCGCTCTTACCGACCACGGCCACAAACTCGCCCGGCTCGATGCCGAGCGACAGCTCTTCCAGAACCTGCCGGTCTCCGAACGCCTTCGATAGGCTCTGCAGAGTCACGGAAGCAGCGGAAGGGGGCTGATCTGTCATGGACGAGTGGTGGGGGTTGGCTGATAGGCGGTATGCCACGGCAGCAATCTCCTCTCCAGCAGTTTTGCCAGGCTGTCCGCCAGCTTGCCCAGCAGCGCGTAAAGGATTGTCCCGACTAAGACCACATCGGTCTGCATGAACTCGCGGGCGGTCGTGGTCATAAAGCCGATTCCCGACTCCGCCGCCAGCGCCTCAGCGGCGATCAGGGTCAGCCACATCGAGCCGAGGGCGAAGCGCAGACCCACCAGGATCGAGGGTATCGCGCCCGGCAGCAGCACCTGCCGAAAGAGGGCTGTTCCCCCAAGTCCGTAGCTGCGCGCCATCTCGATCAGGCTCTGATCCACGCTGCGCACCCCGTGATACGTGTTCAGGTACAGCGGGAAGAAGACACCGACCGCAATCAGAAAAACCTTCGCCTCCTCGCCGATCCCGAACCAGACAATGACCAGGGGGATCAGCGCAAGGTTCGGGATCGTGCGCAGCATCTGCACCGTGCCGTCCAAAAGTCCCTCGGCGAAACGGCTGGCCCCGGTCAGAATACCAAAGGCGAAACCCAGACCACCACCGATCAGCAGGCCGGTCACGGCCCGGGCCGCGCTGACTGCGAGGTGGCGCCACAGATCCCCACTGATGGCAAGATCCGCGGCCGCACGCCAAACGCTGCCCGGCGCGGGCAGAATTCGGGCGGGCAGAATTCCAGTGGCTGAGGCTACCTCCCAGGTGAGCAGCAGCAAAATCGGTACCAGCCATGACGTGGCGCCGCTCGCGAGCCGTGGCGCTGCCCGGGGGGGGCGTCGCTCTGTTCCCGCGGGCGGCGCTCCTTCTGTCGGATGCTCACTGTCCCTGCCGCGATTCGCGGAGATACGGAGGGGCCGGACAGGCAACGGAATCGTCGGACTTTTCATTTTCGAGTCGTGTCCTACTTTCGCGCTTCCTGATGTACGGGAAGCGCCTTACCTGCCGCCGCGGGTGTGATGGCGGCATACTGTTGCGGTGTCAGCAGGCCGGTCCGCACCTCCACCCGCCGGGGCAGCAGGCGGATTTTCCAGAAGTTATCGGCGACCTGTTGCTGGGCGGTCATCACCGCGTCGTCAATGGGACGAAAGCCGACATAGCGATCCCCCTTACGCACCCGACGCTGCGATGCCATCAGAACCTTTGGGTCCACGCCAAGGTCTTTGGCGAGGAGCCGGGCGGATTCATCGGGGTTTTTCGCGATCCAAATGCCGGTCCGGTCCAGCTCCTCCAAAGCGACCCGCAGCCATGCGGTGTGCGAGGCGGCAAAGGAGCGCGATGAAAGATAAAATCCGCCCGCCGAAACGATGCCGCGCCCGTCCGCAATAACGCGGGCATGGGTCTTCTCCTGGGCGACCGACAGGAACGGATCCCAGATCGCCCAGGCGTCTATGCTGCCGGCATCGAAGGCGGCGCGGGCATCGGGCGGAGCGAGATACGATACCCTGACCTGATCGTAAGGAACTCCGGCCTTCTCCAGTGCCTGAACCAGAAAATTATGGGTGCCGGAGCCTTTCTGTACCGCGATGCGCTTCCCCCTTAGATCCGCCACCGTCCGGATCGGGGAGTCCTGAGCTACCAGGATCGCGCGCGCGGTATCCTCGCCCGGGGGCTGATTCGCGACATAGACGATCGGCAGCCCCGCCGCCTGCGCAAAGATAGGCGGCGCATCCCCGGTCGAGCCAAGATCAATACTGCCGACCCCGACCGCCTCCAGCATCTGCGGCCCGGCGGGAAAGCTGATCCACTCCACCCGTACTCCCTGTTTCGCCAGGCGTCGGTCGAGACCGCCTTGGATCCGCAGTACGTTCGGTGCGCCACCCTTCTGATAACCGATGTGCAGAACGCCGTTCCTAGTGGAGCCAGTGCCGGAGGACGCGGCGGACCCGTCGCGTCCTCCGGTGAACCCGCATCCTGTCGCGAGGAGAGCCGGTATCACCGTCAGCAGAAGCCGGGAAGGCAGGAAATAGTGTCGGGGCATGATGTCCTAATCCTCCCGGAACCAGGCAGCCGCGTTTGGTGACACGCTTCTGCGGTAAGCCACCCCTCGCGTATTGGGGGCGGGCTGATCCTCGATGTTGAACCTTCCTTTTGTGCCTGTGGTGAGGTTCGGTTCCGGTGCTTTGAACCATTTTGCATGACCGTCGCTGAGCAGATAGTTCGCGCCGCCATTGTGCCGTGAGCGGGCATACACATAGGTCAAGCTCGTGTCTTTCGCGGCGCTGAAGCTCGTGTACTCCGGCCAGGGGCCGGTATCGTTGCCGGGGGTGTAAACCCGTGATCCCGCCCCCTCGGCAACCAGTACTACCTGCGCGCTCGACTGGATATCCGCAAGGGTCGAAGGCGGAACCCCGATCCAATAAGCGGGAATATCCGGTGTCGTCAGGCTCTGAGCCTGGGGCGGGGCAAGGTTGCTATTGATAATGTAGCTCCACGACGGTACGTTGGAAATGCCGGTCGTCAGCGACTTTTCATACTCCGGGCAAAAGTAGATGCTGATAGACTTGCCCTCGGAAGTATCACCGGCGGTAACACTGCTTGGAGTGGCCCCGGCGCGGGTGTAGCCGCCTTTGATGTAGGGTTCGACCAGCACGTACCAGTGATAGCGCGGATTGATCGTGCCGGAATACTGATCGGGCGTCGTGACCGAGTAGTTCGCGAGGGGGAACGTCTCGTCGTAGTCCTGAACATAGGCCAGAAGCGCGATGCCGAGCTGCTTCTCATTGGACAGGCAGACCGACTGCCGGGCTTTGCTGCGAGCCTGGGCAAAGACGGGAAACAGAATCGCGGCGAGAATCGCGATGATTGCGATCACTACGAGAAGCTCGATTAGGGTGAACCCCGCCTTTCCACTTCGGGCAGAGGCCGCACGGCGGCGGGAAACAGAGTTTTTCAGATTCATAAGAGTTCCTTCGGAATCGGGAGAGGGTCAGTTTGAAGCTCCGACCAGCGTATCTTCTTTCTTTGGCCGGGGCGTGGGTGCGGCGGGAGAGATTGGGCCGGGCAGGCCATAATGGGATGAAAGCAGATCCGGCGCAGGAGAGGGAGTGGGCCGGTTAGCCAGCGGCAGGAGCGGGAACACCAGCTCCGCGAAGTGGTACGCCTCCTCAAGGGCCGGATAACCCGACAGCACGAACGTATCCACGCCCAGCGCGGTGTACTCCTGCATCAGGGCCGCGATCTTGGCCGGAGAGCCGACCAGTGCGGTCCCTGCCCCGCCCCGCGCCAGGCCCACTCCGGACCACAGGTTCGGATAGATCTCCAGATCCTCGCGGCGGCGACCCCCTCCCTTCCGAAGGGATGCCATCCGCTGCTGTCCGACGGACTCTGAGCGAGCCTGAAATGTCCGCGCCCGTGCAACCGAGTCGTCGTCCACATGGCAGATCAACCGATCTGCCGCAGCCCAGGCCTCGTCGTCGGTCTCACGGGCAATCACGTGAAACCGCATTCCGAAGCGGACAGTCCTCCCGTACTCTGCCGCCAGGCGCCGTACCTCGCCGATCTTCTCGGCGGCCAGCGCAGGCGGCTCACCCCACTGCAGATAGACATCCACATGCTTTGCCGCGACCCGGAGCGCCGCGGGCGACGACCCGCCGAAATAGAGGGGCGGATAGGGCCGCTGAACGGATTCGATCTGCTGCCTGCCGTTTTTGATCCTGAGGTGAGCGCCCTCAAAATCAACGGTCTCGCCCCTTGAGAGGGAGCGCCAGATGTGGAGAAATTCGTCGGTAACTTCATAGCGTGTGTCGTGATCGTGGAAGACCCCGTCACCTTCGAGCTGCTGGGTGCTGCCCCCGGTCACAATGTTCAGCAGGCAGCGGCCCTCCGACAGAATATCGAAGGTCGCGGCCATCCGGGCAGACAGCGCGGGTGTCATGATGGAGGGTCGCACCGCCACCAGGAACTTTAACTGCCTGGTCAGCGGAATCAGCGAGGTCGCCACAAGCCAGGCATCCAGCTTGGTGCCGGTTCCGAGCAGCATTCCGCCGTAACCCAGTTCATCTACCGCCTGCGTCACCTGCTTCAGGTAACCGAAGGTCGGCTTGCGCTGCCCGATACTGGTGCCAAGATAGCGTTCGTCGCCCTGGGTGGGCAGATACCAAAAAACATGCATTTCATGCTCCT
>JACMJB010000284.1 GCA_014380815.1 Armatimonadota bacterium | reverse complement strand
TGGCGGCGTGGACCGGGCCAAGGCCAGTGGCGCGACGCTGATACTGACCGCCGACTGCGGGGTCTGCGCGGTCGAACCGGTCGCTTATGCCCGGTCGCTCGGTATCGAGGTGATTATCACGGACCATCACCGCCCTGGCAAGACGTTGCCGGAGGCCGTCGCGGTCGTCAACCCTTACCGGGAGGACTGCAACCCGCCGTTCAAGGAGCTTTGCGGGGCCGGGGTCGCCTTCAAGGTGCTGGATGCCCTGGTGCAGCGAATCTCGCCCGAACATCGCGGGGCATTTCACCGAAACTTCGTGGATCTGGTCGCGCTGGGCACGGTCGCGGACTGTACCCCGATCGTGAGCGAGAACCGGATCCTGGTCGCTCACGGTCTCAAAGCCATCGCCGGTGGCAAAAAACAGGGGATCAAGGCGCTGCTGCTTTCAATGAACCTGACTGGACGCCCGCTCGACACGGAGGACATCTCGTTCAAACTGGGGCCACGCCTCAACGCCGCCGGTCGCATGGAGGATGCCGACCTTGCCTTTCGTCTGCTGACTACCAAAGACCCTGATGAGGCCGAACAACTCGCGGTCCAGATCGGGGCGCTGGCGGAAAAGAGTCGTGAGGAGACCGCACGCGTCACGACCGAAGCCCTGATAGACGCACTGGCCCCTGAAAATGCCCGCCGCCGCGTGCTGGTCCTGGCACGAGAGCGGTGGGGGAAGGGGGTTGTCGGGATCGCTGCCGCGCGGATTGTCGAGCACTGCCGCAAGCCGGTCATTTTGCTGTCGTTCGACGCGGAGACCAAGCACTGGCATGGGTCCGCGCGGTCCTGGGGCGATTTCAGCCTCCACGAATCCTTTCAAGCCTGCTCCGAGCTTCTGGGGCGGTTCGGCGGTCACTCCCAATCGGCGGGAGTCTCGCTGCCCTATGAAAATCTGGAAGCGTTTCGGGATCGCCTGCATGAACTCGCCGAGGGCAAGATCTCCGATACTCCCACGCTCGCCAGTATCGAAATTGACGCCGACGTGGAGGATGGGAGCCTCTGGTCGTTTGGCATCGTCGAGCAGCTAAACCGGCTTGCCCCCTTTGGCAGGGAAAATGCCGAGCCACTCTTTATGACCCGCGGCGCGGTCGTGCATTCCGCACGGCGCGTCGGCAAAGACGGCAATACCTTCACGCTCCAGGCGCGACTTCCCGGTATGTCCGGCACCATGAAAGCGGTCTGGTTCAAAAACGGCGACTGGGCGGACCGCCTTCAGACGGGCGACGAAGTAGACCTTGTGTATACGCCCAAGATCAACGAATGGCGAGGAAGCGCCTCGGTCGAGCTGACGATCAAAGACCTTCGCCTCTCTGCTTCCGCGCCATGAGCGAGTCACTCGTTTTGCGCCTCGCAGAGGAAAACGCCGCCGCTGATCTGCTTGCGGCGTACACAGCGGGACGCAACGCCAGAACCCTGCTGGCTTATCAGCAGGATCTCGAACAGTTCCGTATCTTCGTGAAGGCATCCTCCCCGCGAGAGGCGGTCGTGCGGCTGCTTCAGTGTTCGCCGGGAACCGCGAATGGGCTGACACTAGCCTACCGTGCCCACCTTCTGGAGCGAGGTCTGACACCTGCCACGGTCAATCGCCGCCTGGCATCGCTGCGATCTCTGGCAAAACTTGCCCGGCTGCTCGGCCTGGTCACCTGGGCCATCGAGGTGCCGGGTCTACCCACCGAAGCGTACCGCGATACTCGTGGTCCGGGCCGCGAGGGTTTCCGCCGCCTGCTTGCCGCCCTGGATGCGGCCCCGCCGACCCCGATCACGCTCCGCGACCGCGCCATCCTGCGCCTGCTCTACGACCTCGGTCTGCGGCGCGGAGAGGTCGCCGCGCTCGACCTGGCGGATGTGGACAAAGAAAGGGGAACGGTGGCGGTTCTGGGCAAACGCCGCCTGGAAAAGACGTTGCTGTCGCTTCCCAGCGCGACCAACGAGGCGCTGCAAGCCTGGATCACGGTGCGCGGGGGAGCTGCCGGACCGCTGTTTCTGAACTTCGACCGGGCGAAAAAAGGAGATGGGCGTCTCTCCCCCCATTCGCTGTACCGCACGGTGCGGGCGCGTGGTGAGGAAGCGGGAATCAAGACCGCCCCACATGGCCTGCGCCACACCGCGATCACCGAGGCGATCAAGGCGGCGCAGCGGAATGGAATCGGCCTGGAGGAGGTCCTCGATTTTTCGCGCCACCAGGACGTAAAAGTCATGATGATCTATCGGGACCGGGAGCGGAACGTCCAGGGAAGGCTCTCGGCGCTTGTTGCGGAGACCGCCCCGAATGCGGCGGACGAAACCAACCGCTGACGACCGGTGTCAAACCAGTGGCGACTGGTTGACCGAACGACGGTTTGCCGGTTATAGTAATTCGTAGTAATTACAAGCACGACTGGAGCGATCGAGCGAACCCACTCATGGCAACGGCAAGACCGGAACGACCTTCCCCCGCACCGCGAAAGCCGCAGCCGCCGCGCGGCGCGAAACCCCGCGCCCCCACGACTTCCGTGCGGCAGCGCGCCAACACGCGCCTGGCTTACGATATTGTGGGGGTCGCACTGGCAGCGGCTGGCCTGATCCTCCTCGCAACCCTGATCTGGCCACCCCCGGAAGCGGTTCAGGAGAATATCTTCGGCGTAGCGGTCGTGCATGGGCTTCGGCTGCTCGTCGGAGCTGGTGCCTGGGTGTTCCCCCTGGTACTGCTTGTTACTGGGTTTATGCTGGGGGTCGGCAAGAGTCGCTCCTGGGATAATATCGGCGGTGTTGTCGCTGCCTTTCTGATCTTTCTGACCTGGTGGCATCTGGGGCACGTCCCACCCGCTGGTCAGTTTGCCGCGGATAACCTCCTCAACCACGGCGGTTATATCGGTGCCACGCTTTCCCTGGCGCTGCGCGCGTCTATCGGGAGTGTGGGCGGGCACATCGTGCTAACCGCGCTGTCGGTGGTGGCCTTTCTCTGGATCACCGATATTCCGCTTCCCGCCCTGGTGGGACCGGTCGAGCGAATCTTCGGGACTGGGAGCCGCGCAGTAGCGTCCGGAGCGCGTTCCGCCGCCCAGCGGATCGCGGAGCGACGTGCGAACCGCCTGTTCGCACCGGACGACGATGCGGAGAGCGCGGTCCCTACCCACCGTGCCGCCCCCGGCGGGCTTATCGGCAAGATGGCATCGCGCCCGCGTCTGTTCACGCGGCGGACCCCGGAGCCAGCGGAATCCGAGGACGATGGACCGGGTTCGGATGCCGCCACACTGCCCGGTCGCCGGGTGGACCTGCTGGCTGAGCAGGTCGCCGCTTCGCCGCCGACCCTCTTTCCGACCCGGAAAACCGCGAAGCGGGAAGCACGAGAAACTGGCGAAACCGACGAAGCGGATGCTCCGCCGATTCCGTTCGTCGCCACCAGGCCGCGCGGAATTGACGAAACGGCCCCGGCGATTGCCGATGTCCGTAAGTTCGTGCTGCCGCCGCTAACGCTGCTGAGAGCCGGCGCGATCCAAGTCAAGCCGCAGGCAGGGGAATCGGAGGCACGGCGCGAGGTCCTGCTGCAGACTTTGGAAGATTTCGGGATCGGTGCGGACATCTCCCATGTCGCGTATGGCCCCGCAATCACCCGTTATGAGGTCGCGCTGGAGCGCGGTATCAAGGTCAGCAAGATCGTCTCGCTCGCCGATAACCTGGCAATGGCGCTTGCCGCGATTGACGTTCGCGTGGAGGCCCCGATTCCTGGGAAATCCGCCATTGGTATCGAGATCCCAAACGAACACCCGACGATGGTCACGCTCCGTGAGTGCGTCGAACGGGACGAGTTCCGGAACGCCTCCTCCAAGCTGACCTTCGCGCTCGGCAAGGATGTGACCGGGGTCTGCCGCTACGCCGACCTCGCCAAGATGCCCCATTTGCTGATTGGCGGGTCCACCGGCTCGGGAAAATCCGTGGGCATCAACACCCTGATCTGCTCGCTGCTGTATCGCTGCACGCCGCGCGAACTCAAATTTCTGATGATTGACCCCAAGAAGGTCGAACTGTCCCTTTACGCAGGAATCCCGCATCTCGCCGCGCCCGTGATCACCAACGTCAAACAGGCCCCGAGCATCTTCAAAACCGCATTGCGCGAAATGGAGACGCGGTACGACAAATTCGCCAAAGCTGGGACCCGCAATCTTGAGGGCTATAACAGCCGTGTCGCGGAGGAGGAGAAGCTTCCCTACTGGGTGCTGATCGTGGACGAACTCGCGGATCTGATGATGACCAGCGGCCCGGAGATCGAAACAAGCATCTGCCGCCTGGCCCAGCTTGCCCGCGCGACCGGAATCCACCTGGTGATTGCGACACAGCGTCCCAGTGTCAACGTTATCACCGGGACCATCAAGGCCAATATCTCGTCAAGAATCGCCTTTGCCGTCAACTCCGCCGTGGATTCGCGGACCATTTTAGACATGACCGGCGCGGACCGCCTGATCGGACGCGGCGACATGCTTTTCATGCCGATGGATGCCGCCAAGCCGTCACGGATCCAGGGGTGCTTTGTTTCCGAACAGGAGACCGAGGCACTGGTCTCGTACCTCAAGCAGCAGGCCCAGCCAACCTATGAAGTGATGCCCTCAACCCTGTCACTCGCCGACGGCGAGGACGACAGCGGCGAAAATGATTCCGAGGATGACTTGTTTGAAGCCGCAGTCAAGCTGGTGGTCACTGGTGGGGCCGCCTCCACCTCGATGCTCCAGCGACGCTTCAAAATCGGCTACACCCGTGCGGCTCGCCTGGTGGATATTATGGAGCAGAAGGGGATCGTCGGACCGCTGGACGGCGCGAAACCTCGTGATATTCTCA
>JACMJB010000047.1 GCA_014380815.1 Armatimonadota bacterium | reverse complement strand
TTCGTCACCAACAGAGGGGGAGACATCCGGCAGCTCCACCTCGCTCCTGCCCCAGCTTGACAGAGCGGCGCGAGGCGGCAACGAGCCGCGTTCTTCGGGGCGGTGCACGAGGGAGGGAAGCGAGGCTTGGACCGTCACTTCGGGGATGAGGCCGCCGGTCAGCAGAGCATTCTCGACCGCTTTGTGGACCGCGCCGTAGACATCACCATCGCGGGTGAAGCGCACCTCAGTCTTGGCGGGATGGACATTCACATCCACCAATTCGGGTGCGATTTCAACGAAAAGGGCCAGGACCGGGTGTCGGTCAGTCGTCATAAGGTTCTTGAAGGCGGAATCGAAGGCATGGGTCACCGTGCGGGACCGGACGAAACGCCCATTAACGAATGTCGCCTGCGAACTGCGGCTTGCTTTGGAGAGGCTTGGCTTGGAGACAAAGCCGCGCACCGAAATGGCGGGAGAATCATAGAGGATCGGCACCATATCACGGGCGGTCTCGCGGCCCCAGACTGCGGCGACCGCATGACGCGGGTCCGGTGCACCAGGGTAGGAGATCATCTCATAGCCATCGTGCATCAGGCGGAACGAGACGGTATGGTAGGCCAGCATCAGGCGGTGGATCAGGTCCACCGCCTGATTCAGCTCGGTCTGCGTCGTTTTTAAGAACTTCAGACGGGCAGGGGTATTAAAGAATAAGTTCTCGACCGTGATCGTCGTGCCGTCGGGCGCGCCGCTGTCCTGAATGGTGACAATGTCCCCGCCGCGCGCGATAATCTCCGAGGCGGCATCATCCCCGGCTCGCTTGGTGATCAGGCGGAAATCCGAGACCGAGGCAATCGAGGGCAGCGCTTCGCCGCGAAAACCGAGGGTATGGATAGCAAACAGATCGTCTGCGGACTGGATCTTGCTGGTCGCATGCCGTTGCAGCGACAGCACAGCATCCTCGCGGCCCATGCCGCAGCCGTTGTCGCGTACCAGAACCCGCCGCTTACCCCCCTCCTCCAGTTCGACCTCGATCCGGGTCGCGCCGGAGTCCAGGGAGTTCTCCACCAGTTCCTTGACTACCGACGAGGGACGCTCGATGACCTCGCCCGCCGCGATCCGGTTTGCCGTGTTTTCATCGAGCAGGTTGACGACCGAGGGCACATCAATCACCGGGTCAACGAAATCGGGGGCGGGCATACCGGCATTGTAGCCGACACACCGGGGAGCGTCAAACAGATTTTTGCGCCATGCACCTGCTGTTCGGTGGTGCTATCCGGAACTCTCGAAGACATTGTAGAGAGCGGGAACGAGCTGCTTTTTGCGCGAGACAATATCGCCGAGATCGAACTCGTAATCCGCCACATGCGAGAACGGCAACGAATCCGTGAGATTATTGTCGCCACGCGCCAGCATTACGCTCCGACCGGTCACCACATCGGTGATCATCAGACACAGCAGGGCCAGGTTTTCGCGGAAGAGCCGGTCATCCATCGCCTTGTAAAGCTCCACTTTGCGCTGCGGAAGCTCCTGCATCCCGGTGACTTCGACCTGACTGATACTGACCGAGACGCCCCCCATCTCGTAGCTTTTCCGGTCGGTGTCCAGGATCTCCCCCGCCGTGCGCGATCCGAGACTGGGCGCGGAGCGCAGAAGATCCGTCCCGTATTTTTGCATGTCCACGCGGCAGATCTGCGAGAGCCATTTGGCGACCGCCTTGTCCCGCTCGCTGGTAGTTGGGGAGCGGAAGACCAGGGTATCGGACAGGATGCCGGATAGCAACAGGCCAGCCAGTCCCGCAGACGGCATCTTTCCGTGGCTTTCGCACTGCTCGGCGACCAGGGTCGAGGTGCTTCCCACCGGGTCCACCACAAACGGAATCGGCGAAGCGGTGGGCGGGTTTCCCAGACGATGATGGTCCAGTACGCCGACAATATCCGCCTCGTCCGCCCCTACCACAGCCTGGGTCAGTTCGTTGTGGTCCACCAGGATCAGGCGCGCGCGGGGGGGCTGCAGCAGGTCGCGCTGGGTCGCCATTCCCATGTATCGGCCCTCGGTCGTTGTCACCATGAACTGGTGGCTGTCCGCGCGCAAAAGCCCGCTCCGGTGGTCGCTGATCCGTTCGCGCTCCTTGAACATCAGAGCCGGCTCGGCGACCTCGCGGCAAAGAGGAAGCAACGGAACCAGAGACAGATCATCCCCCTTGCCACGGCTCGGCGAAAGTGAGAGCGAGCGCGCATAAGCGCGGGCCAGGCCAAGCGGGGTCACGACCCCAGTCGGCTTTCTCTCCGCGTCCACAACCGGCACCACCTGCTCCCCGGCGGCGATCCGCGCCAGCGCTTCCGATAACGGGGCCTCGGGAAGAACGCTTTCGCAGTCCTTGACCACGTGGGCGAATGTCGGGGCGACCCCGGAAAGCAGACGTGGCAGCGCCTGTTCGAAGCGGTTCAGTGCGAAGATCGCCTGCTCGCCGGGCTGTCCGGCGCGGGCCGCAAGGATGTTCTTGTGACCGGTTTCGGTCAGCAGCCACGCATAGCCGAGCGCAGCGGCGATGGAGTCCGTATCGGGACGCTGGTGCCCGATCACGTAGGTGTACGCGGGGTCCCAGGTATCGGTGCGGTCGGAGGAGTTGGGCATAGAATTAGGTTCCCTTATCTTACCCGGTTAGTGTCGTTTTACAAATACGTCTGGGTGTGGCCTTTCTCATAGCTCGTCGGTTTGATCTGCCTACCCCTCACTCCCCCTGCTTTGGTGGTTGGCAGCCGACGACCGCTGACCTCGCCGACCCGGAGATGATCTGGGGTCCCTGCCTTGCTTGACTTGGGGATTTCGGAGACGTAAGATGCGAAAATCGCCCTTAATTTATTGCTGCCGTTACCCGAATCTAAGAGTGGCGATATCCGCGCCCGCGGAGAGCGCTTTTCTGTATTACGCATACTTGTCATGATCGTCTGCGGACCGATGCCTGCTCCGCGTCGTTGATCCAGCAGTTCGGCCAGGATGGAAGGGTATACAGCGTGAGCAAGGCAGGTGAGGTTGATCCGCGATTCGGTCCGCTTTTCCGTGCGGGACATTTTGTGGAGGCAGGCTCTTATCGCAACGTGGACACAGGGGCGCAGTTCATTCTCGCGGAAGCGGGCCTGCTTCCTCCCTCCTTCAATGGACAGGTGGCAACCTACATCCGCTCGCCCCGTACCTGGGAAGGGATCTGCCGCCAGCGCCCCCTTGCCGAACAATCGGACGGCTGTCACAGTCTGAATCAGGAAAGTCGTTTATTACCACGTGGCGATTCCATACTTTGACCTGCCGCTGAATCTTCCGCATGCGGGTCGTATCGCGGAGCGGATCGGTCGGCTGGTAGAACAGCGAGCCGTCGGGGTGGACCTGCGCTGGTTTCGTCTTGCCGAAACGGCGGAGTCGCTGGAGTGTCTGCTGGCCCCTTACCGCGCCGCCGAAGACGATCCACCGGACGATGAGGCCGAACCCGTGCGCCAGCGGGCGGCGGAGATCGGGCGAGACCTGGTGGAAGAGATCGCAGCACAGGGGCTGGGTGAGGACCGCCTGGGGCAGTGCGTCCGCAACCTATTCGAGTGCCTGGCCCTTGGCGAGGAAGGAGCGGCCTTATCGCTGCGGGCTGGGGAGGACCCTCGCTCCCTGCAGCGCCCCAGCTGAAGGACGGAATACCTGAAACGGGATGGGTTCGAGAGGGTCCAAAATCGTAACGGTCTGGCAGTCCGCACCGGCTTGCATTTGCCTTTCCGCTTGTGCTACCCTACGGTGCCCCACCATACTTTGTGTGCGCAAATTCACATCTGCTCGCGAGCGAGTAAGGCACCGCGAAAAAACGTTTCCAGAGGCGGCGCACGTATCAGACGTATCTATTCGATGGATTCATTGTCCAGCACCGCATTCTATAGTCCCGAAGGAGCAGTTTCCCTATGAACCGGTCGGTTAAAACCAACAGCAGAAACAAAACCAGGATCACCACGGCCTCCGCCGCCGCGATCCTTTCCACGCTGGGGCTTGCGGGTGTCGTTGTGCTTCCCGCGACCACAGCGATTCTTCTCGCCACGCCACGGGCCGCCTCGGCGGACCCGGACACCAGCTATAACGATGGCCTTGTCGCCTTCAATAACAAAGACTACGATAAGGCCATCAGCGCCTACAGCCAGGCGATCAAAGAGCGCGCGAACTTCGCGGATGCCTACTTCAACCGGTCTCTCGCCTATGCGGCCAAGAACGACACGGCGAAAGCGATCGCGGATGCCACCAAGGTCATTCAGCTCAAACCCAAACTCGCGGATGCTTATGCGAACCGTGGCTCATTCTACTCATCCACCAAGCAGTACGATCAGGCGATCGCCGATTACACCACCGCTCTGGAGTTGAAACCGAGCCTGATTAATATTGTTCTGGTTCGCGCGAACAGCTACTATTTCAAGGGTGCCTACGACAGCGCCATCGCGGACTACAAGCGGTATCTCGCCGCGAAGCCCACCAGCACCGACACGAACCTGAATATCGGCGTGGCCTATGCCGCAAAAAAGGACTATCCAAACGCGGTCGCCAGCTATACGACCTATATCAAGCTGGTGCCAACGGATGCCGAAGGCTACGTCAGCCGTGCCGATGTCTATCGTGACATGAAGCAGTATCCCGCCGCGATTGCCGACTACACCAAATATCTGTCGCTGAACCCCAAGGACGACAACGGCTATGCGCTGAATGCCCGCGCGCTCGCTTACTTTGGCAGCGATCAGTTCGCGCAGGCCGCCGCCGACTGGCAGAAATACACCGCCACCAATCCCACGGATAAGAGCGCGCTGTACAACCTGGCGATCTCCTACACCAAGGCCAAGCAGCTTGCGCCCGCAGCCGATGCCTACACCAAGCTGATCGCCGTAGATCCGAACAATGTCACTGCCTATAACCGCCGGGCGGACACCTACATCCAGCTCAGTAAGTATGACCTTGCGATCGCCGACTACAACAAGGTGATTCAGGTGAAGCCGGAGCCGGTGGCTTACTACAACCGCGCGGTCGGCTATACGAAGATCACCCCCCCCGCCTACGACAAGGCGGTCGCGGACTTCACCCAGTACATCAGCGCCCAGCCGAATGAGGCGTCCGGCTATAATGGCCGCGCTATTGCCTACGGGGCGCTCAAGCAGTACGACAAGGCGGTCGCGGATTACACCAAGTATCTGTCGCTGAAGCCGGGCGATGACAAGGCGATTTATGCCCGTGGTATCGCGAACTACAATGCGGGTAACGCCAAGGGCGCACTTCCCGACCTCCAGGCCTATGCCGCCAAGAACCCGACCGACAAGCAGGTACAGAACCTGATCGGTACGATCTCGGTTCAGAGCGGGGACTTTGCCGCCGGGGTAACGCGGCTGGAGGCAGCGACGCTATCTGACCCGACCAATGCCGACAACTGGTTTAACCTTGGGGTCGCCTACACGAACCTGAAGCAGTATGACAAGGCCGCCACCTCATTCAGCAAGTCGGCGGCGATCAAGCCGGACCCGGATACCTATAACAATCTGGGAATCGCCTATGGAAATGCGGGGAAGCCAGACCTGGCGGTCACTGCCTACACCAAGGCGATCACGGCGAACCCCAAGTATGCGGCAGCTTACCTGAACCGTGCCGACATCCACATGACCCGGAAGGCCTACGATCCTGCGATCGCAGACTATACCCAGTACATCGCGACCAGTCCGACCATGAAGCCGGAAGATGCCAGCGCGGTCTACGGCGCGCGGGCGGCAGCCTACGTCAACAAGAAGGACTACGTCAACGCTTCCAGCGATTATGCCAAAGCGCTGGCGGTAAACCCGAACGATACGAAGTCGCTGTACGGGCGCGCGGTCGCCTTCTACAACCAGAAGGATTACGATCGCGCCATCGCGGACCTGACTGTGGTCACCAAGGGGGCGACTCCGAACCCGGATGCCAGCAACCTGCTGGGGCGAGCCTATACCAGCAAGGCGGATTACCCGAATGCGATCACCGCTTTTTCGACGTACATCCAGGCGAAGTCGGGGGACATCGAGGGTTACCTGAACCGGGCCTTTGCCTATTCCCAGAACAAGGATTATGACAAGGCGGTCGCGGACTACGATCAGGCATCCCTTGTCAAGCCCGCCGACCCGCGTCCCTACTACAGCAAGGGCCTCATCCTGGAGAAGAAGGCAAACGAGATCACCACGGACGATGCTGCGCAGGCGGCGGTGTACCAGACCGCGCTTGCCGCCTTTCAGCGGTATGTCGGGGTGGCTCCCGCTACGGACACCTCGGTGCCAAAGGTGAAGGCACACCTGGTGGAACTGGACGCCAAGATCAAAAGCCTGAAAGACGGCGCGTAGACGACGCTCCGAACTTCGCATCGCAAAAACGCAGACGGGCGCGGCACCACAAGTGCCGCGCC
>JACMJB010000283.1 GCA_014380815.1 Armatimonadota bacterium | reverse complement strand
TCAACGATCCCATTTGAAACCGTCGCTTGCCGATGAGATAAAGAGTGCAAGCGGACGAGCAGAACCGCTTTACCGCGTGACGTGACGCGACGCTATCGGGAGATCGCCCGGTGGAATCATCGGCAGGAATGGGCTGCACCGTCAGGGGAGGTGGTTTGAGTTAAAACGCGGCAGGCAGTCACCGGTGACAGAGTTTACGGGCATTTCGCGGCAATCATCCGATTTTCGTGGGTTCGGAAAGCGGGTGGGGCTGCGTTTCATCGTCCGCGCCGCGTTTCCGCAGTCCGTGCTTCTCGTAAAGGCGAGGGCGGGCCGCCTCCTGCTGCCATTGCTGATAAAAGCGGCAGAATTGAACGAAATGCATCTCCCAGGTGGGCATACCTTCCGGGCGACGGCACTCCCAGAAGCGCAGCAAGCGGCGGATACTCAGCTTCAATCGGCAGCGCAGATACTCGCGCCGTGGATTCGACACCACATCATGTTCCCAGTGGTAGCGGCTGTAGGCGAGGGAGCTTCCATGCTTCGCCGCGGCGGAAAGAAAGCTGGCCCGCAAAAGCCGGTCGGCATCGAAATGATGCTCTACCGCCGCTGAGAGCACCGGCAGGATCGTGAATCCTGCCTCCCGCAACTGCTGACCGAACAGCGTGTCGTCCCCGAACCCGAGCTGACCGGGGCCAAGCTCGGTGTCGAAGCGGGGCACCATTTCGAGCACCCGTCGGTGAAAGGCGAAATTCGCGCCGATCAGCAGGGGATGCTCCGGGTCGGTCCCCTCGGAGCTGGCAAGCCACATCCGGTGGTGTGTCTGCATCCAGGCCCGCTCCAGATGCGGGGCGATCTTCACCCCCCCCACGACCGCGTCCGCCCCTCCCGCCTGGATCGGGCGGCAGAGTCCCTCGATCCAGTCCACTGGAAACCGCAGATCATCATCGGTAAAGAGGATGATCTGCCCGTCCGATGCCGCGATTCCTGCGTTCCGCGCGAAGCATTGACCCGCGCGCGGTTCTGCAACGATACGGACGCCCCTGAGATTGGTCAGCCGAGGGATCGCGGCGTGAACCACAGCGGTCGTGTCGTCGGTGGAGCCGTTGTCGGCGATAATCAGCTCGGTCGGCAGATCGGCGGGGATTGCCACCTGAGCCAGGGACTGAAGGGTCGGCTCCAGAGCGCGGGCATGATTGCGCGTGCAGATGATGAGGGAGACTGGGGTCATGGACGCTCCGCCAGGCCCTCCCCGCGATAAACACGAAGATGCGCCGCCGCTGTCGCTGCCCAGGAGAACTGCGCCGCCCGCCTTCGCCCGGCGGCGCGCATCTCTGCCGCCCGCCCCGCATTCTGCGCCACTTCCAGGATTGCCGCCGCGATCGCCTCCGTGTCCGTTGGGTCCACGAGGATCGCGGCGTCCCCGGCGACTTCGGGCAGGCTGGAAACATTCGAGGTGACCACCGGAGCGCCCTGCGCCATCGCCTCCAGGACCGGCAGGCCGAACCCCTCATAAAGTGAGGGGAAAACGAACACCTGGCAACCCTGCAGCAGCGCCGCGAGCTGGGCATCCGAGACAAAGCCGGTGAAAACGCAGCGGTCGGTGAGGCCATGCCGTGCCAGTGTCTCCTCGATGCGCCGCTGCCCATCCTCGCGCGAGGAGTCGCTGCGCGGCCCGGTCAGCACCAGGGTCGTTTCCTGCAACCCCTCCTGGTTCGCTGCCGCCGCGAACGCTTCCACCAGGCGCTCCAGGTTCTTGAGCGGGTCCAGCCGACCGACTGCCAGAACGTAGCGGCGGGGGGCCAGACCAAACGATGCCAGGACCGCTGCCCCCTCTGCCTCGGAGACCGGCTGAGCGAGCGTATCCCGGACTGCCAGCGGAATGACCGCTACCTGGTCTTCGGAAAGACCAAGATGTCCGCAGATGTCCTGCTGGGAAGCGCGCGAGTAGGTGATGACCGACTCGGCTCGCTGCTTCGCGAAGGCGTAGGCTTTCTCCGCGAACCACAGCCAGTCCGGGCGGCAGCGCTCCGGAAAGCGCACGGGGATCAGATCGTGGATGGTCATGACATGGCGGCATTTCGCCCCGGCCCAGTCATGCGCAACATAATCCGTGTGGTGAAAGACATCCAGCCGCAGATCGCGGCGCGGCGGCAGCTGCAGTGTCTTTCGCCAGCGCATCCCCAGGCGGGTCGGTGCGCTCCGCGCATGATACACCAGCGGATTCTCCGAGGCTTTGCGCGCGGGCGTATCGTAGAACGAGTGGTAGGGCACAAAGTGGGAGCGATCCACCATAAACGACCGCTCCGCGAAGGCGGCGACAATCTCGGCGGACGGCACCCCCGCGCTGAAAAACCATTCCGCTCCCGCCGCATCGCGCTCCGTCAGCAGAGCGCGGATCAGGGACTCCACATAGTTGGGCACGCCGGACCGGATGGGGGAGAGCAGCGGGTTCACATCCAGTGCGGCGCGAAGGGGCAGATCTTGGAGTGCGGTCATCAGATCAGGTTCTTCAGCAGGTAGTAAGTATGCCGTCGTCCGAGAAACGCGGGACGCAGCAGCACCGCATGAAGCCAGAGGGAGCGGGCCTGTTTCTTGTCGCCGCGCCGGATGGCATCCCCAGTCGCATTGACGAAATCATCGCCAAAGACGCGGCTGAGAAACCGATAATTCCCCATCCAGAGCCGATGAAGACCGGGCCGGGGTAATAGCCCCAGATGTTTTCTTCGAACCGCGGCAGCATTGCGGTACATCCGGCCCACGTTCTTGGATTCGTTATCCGGGTGGGTGCGATAGAGCAGTGCCCGGCGGTTCTGGTAGCGAAAGGCCCCCTTTTTGGCCAGCCGGATATAAAGGTCGAAATCATCGGTTCCCCAGATCCGAGTATCGAAGCCACCGATCTCGCGAAACGTCGCAGTCCGTATCAGGGTGGCACCAGGAGACTGAATATAATTCTGCTGTGCAAAAATATCCCAGACGTGCCCGCTGGGACCATCGCCGCCATCAGGGACCGTCTTCCCTTCCTGAGGAACGGGTCCGGTCGCGGTCTTCTCCTCATGAAAAAACGTGGTCGCGCCATAGACCAGAACAGTTTCCGGGTCGGTGTCCATCAGCGCCACCTGCCACTGAAGTTTATCGGGGGGCCACAGGTCGTCGTCATCGAGAAAGGCGACATACTCGCCTCGCGCCTCGGTGACTCCCCGGTTCCGCGCCGCGCCATGACCGCCGTTCTTCTGCTCGATGTAGCGGATCTTCCCGGCTTCGGCGAGTGGTCTCAGGACCTCGCGGGTGTCGTCGGGCGAGCCGTCGTTGACCACGATCACCTCGAAATCGGTGAACGTCTGCGCGAACACC
>JACMJB010000046.1 GCA_014380815.1 Armatimonadota bacterium | reverse complement strand
TGCCGGTTGCGCCGCGCCCGGTCCCCGCTGGTTACCTGCCCTTGGCTCTGGGTGATATTGTCGCTCTTGCCGGACGGGCGGGCGACCACCGGTTCCAGGACGATCCCCCCCCCTGCCGTGATCCGGTTATCCACCAGTACAAACCGTCCCGTCAGCGCGACCGCCTCATGGGGGTCCAGGGCGAGCGGAACATCGGTTTCCAGCACCAGTTCGGCGACATCATCGCGGGCGGCACGCGTCTGCTCCGTGTCCGAAACCGAGAGCGTCGAGGCATCAATAACGCGGTCAATCGCGGCGACCGTTGCCATCGCCTCCTGAGAGGCGAGCTTGAGCCGGTACCGGCCCCCGACCACCAGGTCGCTCTGGCCCATCCAGAACAGCCGTGCCCGGAAACGCGTGGTCGTGGCCGGGAGGTCGCTCTTATGGGAGGCGACTGCGCCCCGCTCGACAAAAAGCTGCTCTTCGAGCGTGATGCCGATTGACTCTCCCGCGACCGCGAAAGCGCGGTCGGGTCCGTGCCAGCGCTCGATCGTCTTGACCACCCCGGTCCGGTTCCCCGGCGCGAACGACAGCGTATCCCCCACCCGCAGCGTTCCGGCTTCGATCCGGCCCGCGAGGATGCGCCGCTGGTCGAAGCGATACACATCCTGGACCGGCAGGCGCAGGGGCTGGTCCGCCTCGGAGCGCGGAGCCTGAAGATCATCCAGGGCATCGAGAACCGTCGGGCCGCTGTACCAGGGCATGACCTCCCGCGCCTGCCGGGCGACGTTGTCGCCGTTCTTCGCCGAAACCGGCAAGAACCGCACCGCTGTCAGACCGATCTCCTGCAAAAACGCGGTGTATTCGCGAACGATCGCGTCGAATGCCTCCTCGGAGTAGTCCACCAGGTCCATCTTGTTGACCACGACCAGGATCTGCTTGACGCCCAGCAGGCTGAGCAGATAACCGTGACGCCGGGACTGCTCGCGCACCCCCTCGCTGGCCGCGATGATCAGCAGGGCGGCATCCGCGCTGGCCGCGCCCGTGACCATGTTCTTGAGGAACTCCTTGTGGCCCGGCGCATCCACGAGCACGTACCCACGCTTTTTCGTCTGAAACGGAAGCTGGGTCGTGTCAATCGTGATGTTCTGCTCCTGCTCCTCGAGCAGAGCGTCGAGCAGAAAGGCGTACTCGAAGGTCATGCCCTCGGCCTGGCATGCCTTCTGGATCTGCTCCGCTTTCCCTTCCGGCAACGCGTCGGTGTCGTAGAAGATGCGCCCGATCAGCGTGGACTTTCCATGATCCACATGCCCTACCGTCACCACGCGAAGCCGCGAAGCCTCACTTTTACGGTCCACGAAGAGGCGATCCAGCGAAAGGCCGTTCCCCGCGGGCAGCACCTCGTCACGGGCAGGGGGGGACTGCGGAATCATCACATAAATCCTTTCGCGCGCAGTTTCTGCATGGCATTTCGCTCATGGTGGTCCTGCGCCCGTCCCGCACGCTCGGAGACGCGGGTCGTCGAAAGCTCCTCGACAATCGCCTCGATGGTATCGGCCCCACTCTCGACCGGGTGGGTGATCGGCCAGCAGCCCAGGCTGCGGAATCGCTTGCCATTGCGGGCGAAGTACATTTGCGGGATCGGGATCTTCTCGCGCTGGATATAACGCCAGATGTCTAGCTCCGTCCAGTCTAGAAGCGGCTGGACACGAACATGCTCCCCGGGCAGAATGTCGGTCGTGAACTGCCCCCAGAATTCCGGCGGCTGATCCTTGTAATCCCATTCGTAGCGAGCTGATCGCGGTGAAAAGTACCGCTCTTTGGCGCGGGTGGCGTCCTCATCGCGCCGAATGCCGGTGATGAGCGCATCCCACTGGTGCTCAGCAAGCGCCTGCTGCAGCGCGACCGTTTTCAGCTCGTGGGTCACCGTGACCGGGTCGTGCGTTTCATAGCCGACCCCGCGTCCGTACCGCGCCTCCTCGTTGATCTTGACGATCAGTTCGAGGTCATATTCTTTTTGCGCCCACGCCCGGAACTCCAGCATCTCCGGGAACTCGTAGGTAGTATCAATGTGCAGCAGCGGGAACGGAATCTTGCCACAGAACGCCTTTTTGGCCAGCCAGATCAGAACGTTGCTGTCCTTGCCCATGGACCAGGGCATGCACAGGTTCTTGAAGGCGTGATACGCCTCCCGAAGAATGAAAATGCTCTGGTTTTCGAGCTGATCCAGGTGGGTCAGTGCCGTCGCCGTTTCCGTCGCGGTTGGTTCGAGTGTTGTTTTCATAGCAAATCTCACAGACAGCGGCACCAGGAGGGATCGTTACTTGTGCAGCCCGCACTCTGTTTTCTCCGAGCCGCTCCAGCGGCCCGCCCGGAGGTCCTCGCCAGGGGCAACACGCCGGGTGCAGTGGGTGCAGCCGAGGGAAGGGTATCCGTCCAGATGGAGGGGATTCACCGGGACCCGCTCCCTGCCGATATAGTCCCACACCTGCTCCTCGGTCCAGTTCCAGAGCGGGCAGATCTTGAAGAGGTTGAACTTTGCGTCCCACATCACGGGCTGAACCCTGGCGCGGGTCGCGCTCTGGTCCCGGCGCAGACCCGCTACCCAGGCATCCAGCCCCTCCAGTGCACGCTGGTTCGGCTCGACTTTGCGAAGAGCACAGCAGAGGTCCGGGTCCCGCTCCCAGAGTCGGTCACCATACTGGGCCGCCTGCTCGCCGGGTGTCAGTTTAGGGCGATAGCCGAGGGGGGTGATGCCGTAGCGCCGCATCGCTTTGTCCCGAGTGGCGTAGGTCTCCGGGAACAGAAAATCCGTGTCCACGTAGAAGACGCGGAGTTCGGGTTTGATCTTCACCGCCATGTCCAGCAGCGCCATGCCGCTAACGCCACCGAAGCTTGAAGCCAGTCCCAGGCGATCACCAAAGGTGGCGATGGCCCATTGCAACACGTCAGAAGGCGCGGCGCGCTGCAGCTCCTGGCTCCAGCACGCCGCGCTCTCCACGCCCATCTCTCTCTCGTTCCCGATTAACTCGCCCGGCATAGTCATGTAAACTATACCATGGCCGGGAAATTGAGTTCCGCGGCGAACCGCACCCCGTCGTTTATGGCGCCGGGTTTCGCCGCCATTCATTATCGTTGTACGAGCGCCAGGTTGCCGTCGGGCCGGACTCGGTAGCGGGTGCGGGAAGCCTACCGAATTTGACGAACTTGACATGACCGTCGGCATAACCGATATTCGCGCCGTCCTGATGCCGATTCAGCGTACGGGCCTGAGTCGTGTTGCTGAACGCATACGGCTGCGGGTACATACCGCCTCGCGATGGCGTACCGTCCGAGCGGGCGGCATCGGCGATCAGGATGAAGTTTGCGGGACGCGTGATGCTTGCGAGCGGCGTCTCCTCATTCACCCCAAAGTCACTCAGATCAATGATTCCAGTACCAGCGTAGTCGGCTTTGTGGCTGCTGGCCGCGACACTGGGATCCAGGTTGGCTTCATTGAGGTGGAAGCCGTAGTCCGAAGGGAACCAGTTCCCGGTTACAGACCAATCCGTTCCCTTGATGCCCCAATCTTTTGCGGAAGGGCACTTGTAGATGGCATCGGATTTGGTATAGGGGGCGATGCGGGTCTGATAGCTGAACGGCGCACGTTCCGCCGATGAGTTTCCGGTGGAAGACGGTGCCTGGCGCTCGGTCGCAGTCGGAAAGAACGCCTCGTCGTTGTCCTGCAGGTACTGCAAAAAGCCAAGATTGATCTGTTTGAGATTATTGACACACGAGGACTGTCGCGCTTTCTCTCGGGCCTGGGCGAAAACGGGGAAAAGGATCGCGGCGAGAATGGCGATAATCGCGATCACAACGAGCAGCTCGATCAGCGTAAAGGCGCGAGGAACGCGGCTTGTCTTCATTTCAGGTTCTCCAGGAAACATCAATCTTCTCGATTTTTCGTTACTTAATAGGTGCAAGATTACGCGCGGTCAATACCGCGTTCAGCGGTGCCTCGTCAATCAGGCCGATCAGCGCATCGCGGCCTTCGCGCTGGTAGCCAAGCTGCCGGGACCAATCGGCGAAGGTCAGGACCGAGCTGCGTAGCGGATCGTAGGTCATATCCGTTCGGGCCAGGGCCTTCTTCAAAATGTCATCGGGGATCGCCTTTTTCGTGGCATCCTTGATCTGCTCGCCAATCACCTTCCGGGCCTCGTCGGGGTTCTTTTTCGCCCACTCCACCGTTTCCACATGGGCGCTCAGAAACTTCTGGACCAGGTCCGGATGCTCCTTCAGAAACTTCGACGACACAATCACCACCGCCGATGCGAACTGCCGATCCGGCCAGCGGTCCCGCTCGTCGAACAGAAGGGTCACCGTGCCCTGCTTCTCCAGGCGCGCCAGCCATGGTTCCGGCAGCCAGGCAGCGTCAATCGCCTTCTGCAGGAACTGGGTCTCGGCTTCCGCCGGTGCGTACTGGACCACATCCACCGTGCCGCGCTTATTGGTCGGAGCAAGCCCCACCTCTCCGAGTGCGTGCCGGAGCGAAATGTCTTGTGTTCCGCCGACCTGCGGAATCGCCACATGCTTTCCCGCGAGACCTTTCAGATCGGTGATCCCACTGTCCTTACGCACCACCAGGCCCGCTCCCCCAGACGCCGACCCGGCGATGATCTTTAGAGCGTCCCCTCTCGACTTCAGGTACCCATTGATCGCCGGCCCGGGACCGACATACCCGATGTCGACCGCGCCCGCGAACAGCGCTTCGATCTCGGCAGGTCCCGCGGTAAAGACCTGCGTTTCCAGTTTCGCCTCACTGCCCAGCGCCTTGGCAAAGGTCCCCCTTCCTACCCCCACCAGAGCGACACCATGCGTCACATTCGGAAAGTAAGCGAGGCGGACCGTCGCGGTGCCCGAAGGCGTCACGGTTTGCGCGGAGCCGCTTGGTTCGGGGTTCGTGCAGCCCGCTGCGAGCAGTAGGCCACAGAGCAGGGCGACAGAAATTACGTATGCTACGCGGGACCGAACAAAACCGAAGGATTGCATAAAGTTTAAAGCCGACTATTTCAATCGAATTTACGATTGACGTGCTTTGGATAATACACTAACCCGACCGGGTTTGTCAATATTAGACCCAAAGAAAAAGCCAGGCAGTTTCCGAGTAGTTGAAACCACGCGGACGCCCGGAGGATGCTGGCGGTCGCACTTAGCCTACTCGTAGAGCAGAAAGTGGGAGCGAAGCTGGCTGAATGCCCGCAGGTCCGCGGTCCAGCGCTTGACCAGTCTGGGATACTCTTCGTCTGCGAGGAGACCATCCATCGCGGAACGGCTGGCCAGCAGGGTCAGATACTTGGAGGCCTGCCACTCCTCCAGATACAGTGCGCGCAGGGCAAGGGCCATCTCCAAGCCGGTGCGAACGGAGGCGATCTTGCCGCGGTCCGTGACCACGATCTGGACACCGCCACAGACCTCCCCGGCAAACTTCGAGGCAGTTGGGGTGAAGTGGGTCGGAACGAAGCGGACACCGGGCAGGTTCTTCGCGTTCAAGACGTAGGCAAAGGCGCGGGCATCTATGAAGGGGGCGCCGAAAAGCTCGAAAGGGGCGTCCGTCCCACGGCCCACCGAGATATTGGTGAACTCGCCGATGGCAACACCAGGATACAGGATCGCAGCGGTGAGCGAGCGCAGGTTGGGCGAGGGATTGACCCAGAGGAGACCGGTGGCGTCCCACCAATCGGAACGCTTCCAACCCTCGCATTTGACGACCGTCAGATTGACGTTAAGATCGCGCTCAGCGGCGATCAGCATAGCCAGTTCGCCCAGCGTCATGCCGTGGCGGATCGGGATCGGGTGAAACGCGGTGAACGAGAGGCGGCTTTCGTCGGCGAGCGGACCCTCGACCCCAAGACCGGTGATCGGGTTAGGTCGGTCCAGGACGACAAAGCGAAGCTTGTGCTCGGCGGCGGCAAGAAGGCAGTGCCCCAGCGTGGAGAGATAAGTGTAAAATCGCGCGCCGACATCCTGAACATCGAAAACGAGCGTGTCTATACCCGCAAGCTGCTCCGAGGCTGGAGCGGTGCGCTGACCATATAGTGAGTAAACAGGCAGGCCGGTCCTTGAGTCCGAACCGTCCGCGACCGATTCGTCCACCTCGCCTCGGATGCCGTGCTCCGGCCCGAACAGCGCCTTGAGGGTCACGCCCTCGGCGGCATGGAGGGCATCAATCGTGGGGGTCCCGGTGTTCGTGAGGCCCGTATGATTGGTGACAAGGCCGATGTTCGCGCCCCGCAGCAACGCAAAGTCATCCCGCACCAAGACATCCACGCCGGTCAGAACAGAGGGTATCTTTTCAATTTCAAGCGTCGCCATGACCCTTATTGTACCGGAGACCGACCGCCTGACTAATTTTGCGCCTTCTGGGGTCGGCGTCTGCCGCCGAGATCCAGGAGCCGGATCAGCCCCGACTGAGTATCGTCCGTGACAAAGCTAACGAAGCCGATGCACATCTCGTCGGTCGTCGCCTCGCCCCACCCGACCCACTTGGGGGGGCTGGAAGGGTTGCGGGGGTTGCTCGCCGAGTTATCGTAGGTCGCGTTCAGTGTCAAGCTCGTTCCCTTGGGAAGGATGAGCGGCTTCTGGTACGTGTAGGTATCTTGCCAGTTGAAATCCCAGTCGTCAATGTTGATGAGCGGCTTCGCGGTCCCGTCAGGCAGGTGGGCGGTCATCGAGAAGGTCCTGCCCAGCAGGTGCATGTGCGGCGTGACCGAAATCACCTCGGCATTGATGGGGACCCGAAACGTACGCGATGTCTGATAGTCCGGCTTGCCTGCCGGGATATCCAGCTTCGCCAGGACCGGCAGCGTATACACGCGCCGGGTGATCGGCTTCTTCGCGAAGTAGATCCCGACACTTGTCCGGTCTTCTTCGGGCTTGCCAGACGGGTGATAGTGCATCTGCAGAACCAGATCAGAACCCTTCGTCAGCGGCTTGCCCATGCCATCAGGAAGGAACTGCGGCAGGTTGCCAGGCGCCCAGCCGCCGACTTCTCCCGTCGGCAGGAAACCCGGTCCTCCAAAGGAGGTATAGCCCTCCCCCACCTCTTCGGCGTCTTTTTTGCGGGCCGCGCCGCTCGTGTCCAGGTAGCCCAGGCAGTGGTGGACTGCCCGTTTGTTTCCCGCCCGATACTCCACCGCGACCACCTGCTTATCCTCGGTCAGCCCGGTCGGGATCACGAAGCAGCGGTAGATATCCGGTCCGCTTGCCGGGACCGCATACTTCGCGGGCATCGTCAGCACGAGGTCAGGCGGACCCAGTTTCCAGCCAGTCGCAAACTTCGGAGCGGGCGGTGTCTGGCGCGGATCTCCCTGTGGCGCTCCCATTTCGGCCCATCGGGTCAGCGTCTTGATCTGCGGATCGGTCAGCTTCCGCTCGCCGTGAAACGCGCCGTCCATGCCGACCGGCTTCCAGGGCGGCATCAGCCGGGCCTCCGTGACCCCGGCGATATTGCGGGCGAACCGTTTGGCTTCGGCATAGGTACCCAGAGGCATCGGCCCGATCTCGCCGGATCGGTGGCAGGAGACGCAGTTCTGGTTGAGGATCGGCGCGATGTCGCGGGCGTAGGTCGGTCCCGGAGTCACCGCCGTCACCGCCGTCACCGTCGTCGCCGCGCGGACCGGTGTGGCGGCACGCTCAATCGCGCAGCCGACAGCGGAAAGACGCGCGGATGCGACAGGCTTTCCCGCGAGCACCTGATCCAGCGCAGTCCGCAGACTGCGCTGGCTCGCGCCACCGGGCCGCGCGGAAGCGGCACGCCTGATATGCTTGTTGTCAATCCGGCCCGTATAACGGACCGCGCGGCGGCTGTCGAGAACCGCCGCTTCGGGCGTCAGGGTAGCGCCAACAGAGTCCGCCAGAGATTGGGCTGGGTCCAGGAGCCTCGGAAGTCCGGTCAGACCATACTCGCGCGCGTGCTGCTCCGCCTCGGCGCGGGTCACCCCGGCATTCGGATAGACCAGCACCACGGAGACACCCTTCGCCTGGTATGCCTTCGCCAGCGCCGCGATATCCGGCGCGTAGCCATTGGAGATCGGGCATCTGGTACCGACAAACACCAGCACCGTTGCCCGCTTCCCCTCCACCGCTGCCATCTGCTTACCAGCGGAGACCGAAAGCGGCGCGGGAGAGCGCGCTGCCACCGGCCTCGAGGCGGCGTTCGCGGCCCCGGTCACGGCAGCGCTCCCGCCGATCCCGGCGACACAGGCCGCTCCGAGAACCAGCGCGGCGGGCATCATCCATCGAGACGGAGATAAATGGGTGGTCTGCTTCATCATTTGCTTCATAGTCTTCTGATACTGGTACTAGGGACGCTGAAAGCGCCGAAAAGTTCGCGATTTTAGCGGCAGACCGGGCCGTGCTATACTTGCTTGGTGATTATAAATTGTCACCCCCGACAACTTTGCCAAGAGAGAAGACCGTCCGTGACGACCCCCGAGAATGCTGACAGCACCCCCAACCACGATACGCCCAATGAGGAGTCTTCCGCTCCCGGGATCTCCCCGGTGCGCCTGGAGAAGCTCCACGCCCTTCGCGCGGCAGGCCTCGACCCGTTCGCTCCGGAGCGGTTTGACCGCAGCCACGCACTGAACGCAATCCATGAGCAGTTCGAGGCACTGGAGACCAAAACCGTGCAGGTAGCGGGCCGTGTCCGGGCAATTCGCTGGATGGGAAAGGCCGGTTTTCTGGACCTTCTCGATGAATCCGGGCGGGCACAGGTCTACGCCCGGCGCGACGACATCGGGGAGGCCATCTACGATGCGTTGAAGTCCGGCCTGGATCTTGGCGACTTCATCGGTGTCGAAGGCTACATTTTCAAGACCAAGACCGGGGAGCCATCCGTCCACGCGCAGAGCGTGACACTTCTTTCCAAGTCCCTGCGGGACATTCCCTTCGGCAAAGAATACGAAGGCGGGTCGGGGGAGGCCAACAAGCTCACCGATGTCGAGATCCGTTACCGGCAGCGATACGTGGATCTGTTCGTCAACCAGGATGCCCGCGAAACACTGGTCAAGCGGCTCCGGATCACCCGCGCGGTCCGCGATTTTCTGGACCGCGCAGGCTTTCTGGAGGTCGAGACCCCCGTGCTGCAGGCCGAGGCGGGTGGCGCGACCGCGCGTCCATTCCTGACCCATCACAACGCCCTCGATACCGAGCTTCACCTGCGCATCAGTCTGGAACTGTATCTCAAGCGGCTGATTGTCGGCGGCCTGGAAAAGGTCTATGAGATCGGGCGCGTGTTTCGCAACGAAGGTATTTCGACACGCCACAATCCGGAGTTCACCCTGCTGGAGCTATACCAGGCTTACACCAACCTGGAGGGCATGATGGAGATCGTCGAGGGGATCTTCCGCCACATCTGCCAGTCCGTCAATCACGGCGCGACGACCCACAGAATCAGCGAGGAGATCACGCTGGATTTCGGGTCGCCCTGGCGCCGCCTGCCGATTCTTGCCGGGATCGAGGAGTATGCAGGCATCGGGCGTGAGGCGTTTGCCTCGCTGGAATCCGCGAAGCGCGCGATGGGTAAAGCGGGTCTGGATCCCAGCCGCGAGACCCAGGTCGGCGGTATTATTGAAAAACTGCATGAGGTCTTCACACAGCCCAGGCTGGTTCAGCCGACCTTCATCACCGAGTTTCCGCTGGAAACATCACCGCTCGCCCGCAAGAAGCCCGGCGACGAGTTCCTCGTGCGCCGCTTCGAGAGTTACGTCTACCTGCAGGAGGTCGGCAACGCCTTCTCTGAGATCAACGACCCGCTGGACCAGCGCGAACGCTTCGAAGCCCAGTCGCTCCTCAAGGATGCGGGAGACCACGAGGCCATGCCCATGGATGAGGACTTCCTGCGCGCCCTGGAGTACGGTATGCCCCCCACCGGCGGCTTCGGCATGGGCCTGGACCGGGTCGCCATGATCTTCACCGGGGCGGAATCCATCCGCGACGTTATCTTCTTTCCGTTGCTGCGTCCGGAGAAATGAGCCTGCGGCTCTTTTGAGTTCGCCGGGGACAGTCCGTACTCCAGGGCGCGCAGTTCCCGGCAACCAGACGCGTTATAAAGACTCCCACCGTGTGATATGCAGAAGACGCAAAACCGCCTCACCGGCCTGCAAAAAATCACTTTTGGCGCAACGGCGTCCGTCAGATACCGAATCGCAAATGGGGTCCTGCTGTCAGCGGTACTGTCTGGTCTTGCCTTCCAGTTGGGATACGCCTCTTTTCTCCTTGCGCTCGCGGTGACTTTGACTTGTGTTGTCGGTGGCGGTCATTTTAGCCTGGCGCGTCGCCACCGCTTCGAGATCGATTTTGCCCACAGCATCTATTACATCGAGACAGGATTGTGGTCAGCGACCAGGGGGACGGGCGGCCCTTTGAGTGACATCTCGCAGATCTCGATTACCAAAGACCTGCAGTTTTCAGAGATTGCTTATGCGACGCTGATCGAGTTTCACCCACAGGCGAAGCGCGCACCGTACCGTTTGGATCTTTTGCGCTGTCCGGTCCCTGTTGGGGATTTTGGGGACCGGGTCGCCCTGTATCTCGAACTGGCGGCCCGCCTCCAGGTTCCCGTCTGCGATGATTCGGGCTGGAACGGTTGGCGTCCCCCGGTGTCGGAACCCAGACCGATCGTAATACCGCCTGGCGGAACCCATCCGGCACTGCAGCAGACACCGAGGGCAAAGGAAAAGTGGTGAGGTTCAGCGCTCATTTCGCCCCGTAGCACGAAGGGTGCGAAGAAGCCGTGGCCTCCGGCGCCCGCTCAGGAACGGGTGAGCGGGGCGGGAGGCCCAGATTCAGCGGCCGGGCTTGGCGGCGAGACCGACCCTGACGCGGCGACCGCGCAGTTTGGTCTTGCCAAGGGCGGCGATCACCGCATCCGCGTCGCCGGTGGGGACTTCGACAAAAGCAGTCCGGTCGAGGATGTCAATCGTGCCAACGCTCTTACCGGGCAGGCCCACCTCATTGGTGATCGCACCGACCAGGTCCCCCGGACGAAGACCGTCCTGACGCCCCATCGCGATGAAGAGCTTGGTCATGCCCTGCTCCGCGCGGCCCGATTCGGCAGCGATCTCCTCGTCCGCTTCGTCGGGTGAGCTGTTCTTGCCGTGGGTCTGTTCCCAGAGCATCTGCAGTGCGACCGCGGCGACCTCGGCGGGCGCGAACTCCCCGGAAAGCTCCTCGACAATGCCCATATGCCCGTCGTCCTCGCCTTTTTCCAGGCGGGTCCGGAGCGTATCACGGAATACCTCGCGGCGCCGAGCGGAAATATCGGCAACCGTCGGGATACGGGTCGGCGAGATCTTCGCGCCCGTCATCTGCTCGATCATGCGCAGATTGCGGCGCTCGCGTGGCTCGATCAGAGTAATCGCATCACCAGTTCGGCCCGCGCGGCCCGTGCGCCCAATCCGGTGGATATATTGCTCGACATCCCACGGCAGGTCATAGTTGATGACATGCGTGACCGTGTCAATATCCAGGCCACGTGCGGCGACATCGGTCGCGACCAGCAGGTCCGCAAGCCCCTCGCGGAAGCGGCGCATCACGCGGTCGCGCTCCGCCTGCGCCATATCGCCGTGGAGGGCGTCAGCGGCATAGCCGCGAAGCCGCAGCCCCTCGGCGAGGGCATCGGTCTCAGCCTTGGTGCGGCAGAAAACAATGGTCGGGCCGGGTGTCTCCATGTCCAGGACCCGCGCAAGGGCATCCTGCTTCTTGCCCGGCGGCACCTCATAGTAGCTCTGTTCGACCGTCTCCACGGTGCGTCGCAGCGACTTGATCGCGACCGTCTCCGCGTCGGGCATAAACTTTTTAGCAAGATTGGAGATACGAGGCGGCATCGTGGCCGAGAACAGCGCTACCTGCCGCTTGGCGGGGAGTTCGGCGAGGATCGTCTCGATGTCCTCGATAAAGCCGAAAGCCAGCATCTCGTCGGCTTCATCCAGCGCGCAGAAGGTCGTTTTGGAAAGATCAAGCGAGCCACGCCGCAGGTGGTCCTGGACACGCCCCGGCGTCCCGACGACGATATGCGCACCGTCTTTGAGCGCGCGGAACTGCCGGTCAATCGGCTGACCACCATACACTGGGACGACGCGCAAGCCAAGCCCTTTTGCAAGGAGCTGGATCTGGCCCGCTGCCTGGACCGCGAGTTCGCGGGTCGGGACCATCACGAGTGCCTGCGGATAGCGGGAATTCGGGTCCACATGCTCGATCATCGGGAGCGCGAAGGCGGCGGTCTTGCCGGTCCCGGTCTGCGCCTGACCGATCAGGTCTTTGCCTGCAAGCAGCACGGGGATCGCACGCGCCTGGATTGGGGTCGGGCTTTCGAACCCGGCGTCGGCGACGCCTTTGCGGACGATCTCGGAGAGTCCCAGATCGTCAAACGAGGTCAGAAGTGGTTCCTCGATCACGTCGGTTTCGGGGACAAAAGCGGGCTGCGCATCGCGGGGACCGGAGGCGCGGCGCGGTTTGAGTCCATAAGGCTGTGGCTTCTTAACGCCCCTAGGGGCAGGTGCATTCGGCATTTAGGTTCTTTCGAGGGCCGACGCATCTGGTACCATACGAGTATCAAAACAGGCACGTTGGCGAGGGCCTTCCCGTTATATCCGGGATACCCACTCCGCGCCCGTTCCCATTCCCATCCAATGGTAAGGACCCCCAAGAACCATGCCCGACCCTCGTGTGGCGAAACTCGCCGATGTACTCGTTGCCCATTCCACCAAGCTTCAGCCCGGCGAGAAGGTGCTGATTGAGACCTTTGATGCCCCCGATGAGATTGTGACCGCGCTGATTGAGCGCGTCGTGGAGGCGGAAGCCATACCGTTTGTGGAGACCCGCTCGAACCGTGTCCTGCGGACGCTGTACAAGACCGGTACCGAAGCCCAGATGCGGCAGATCGGTTCCCACGAGCTGGAGCGCATGAAGACGATGGATGCCTACATCGCGGTGAGGGGGGCGATGAACGCGCTGGAGATGGCGGATGTGCCGGGTGAGAAGATGCACCAGTATCAGGCCAATTGGTGGCGACCCGTCGCGGATTACCGGGTCAACTCAACCAAGTGGGTGGTGCTGCGCTACCCCAGTTCGTCGTTCGCCCAAGCGGCGGGTATGAGCACCGATCAGTTTACGGACTTCTACTTCAATGTCTGCACCCTCGATTATGACAAAATGGGCAGGGCGCAGGTGCCGCTCCACGCGCGCATGGAGAAAGCAGACCGTGTTCGCCTGACCGGCAGGAACACCGACCTCTCGTTCTCCATCAAGGGGATCGGGGCAGTGATGTGCACCGGCGACCGAAATATCCCCGACGGCGAATGTTTCTCCTGCCCGGTCAAGGAGAGCGTGAATGGCACGATCCATTTCAACGCGCCAACGACCTATCAGGGCAGGCCGTTCGACAGCATCCGGCTGGTCTTCCGGAACGGCAAGGTGATCGAGGCGACGGGAAGCGACACCGCTGCCCTGAATGCGATCCTCGATAGCGACGAGGGCGCACGCTACATCGGCGAGTTCTCGATTGCCTTCAATCCGTACATCCTGACCCCCATGCGCGATATTCTCTTCGATGAGAAGATCAACGGGTCGTTCCATTTCACCCCCGGCAACGCCTACGAGACAGCGGGCAATGGCAACAAATCTCAGGTCCACTGGGATATGGTGTTCATCCAGCGCCCGGAATACGGCGGCGGCGACATTTACTTCGATGATGAACTGATCCGCCGCGACGGTGTTTTTGTGCCCTCTGACCTGCATGGCCTGAACCCGGAGAACTTGAAATAGTTCAAAACGCGGCCTGACTACGGCAGGAAGAGCGATAATCCGGGCGCAAGGATCGTCTCCCCGGCGGCAGCTTCAGAGGGCGATGCGGACATCAGCGGGCTTGTCGTCGGAGATATTGGTAAGGGTGAAGACCAGGCTGGTAATCTTCGCGGTTTTGGGGACCACAAAGACCGCCGTTAGCTCCTGGCTGGCACCGGGAATCAGCTCCTTGGTCACGATCATACCCCCCGCCTGCTGAAACCCGACGGGTCGGTACGACGATCCTTGATCGTCGGCAAGGGCGGTATTGGCGCCATAGTGGCTTCCGAACGCCTGGCTGGACTTCTGACCGTTTTTTACCAGGCAGCGCACCAGCACAAACTCATTGCCATCTTTGGCCGTGAATGTCTTCGCGTCGGCGGACTCGGCGACACTGTTGTAGCGGGCATAGTCCAGGCCGCCCTCACCAGCCAGCGTATAATTGGCGGACCGGGTGACACTGATCGCCTTGAAACGCCACTTGCCGTCGAAGAGCAGGTCCCCGACCTTTCCCCGCAGACCGCTTACGGCGTTTGCACCGCCGGAAATCGCCAGCGTATAACCGGTAGGCGATTTTTGAACATTTCGTCCGAACGCCCTGGCAATCTCATTCAGCGGGACATAGGGGCGGCCCGCGATCATCCGTACCTCCATGGTCGTCGCGCTGCCATCCACCAGGATCCGCGACCCGGCGACTGCCGCAGCGCATACCGTGAGGGCGCCCCCACCCATCATGCCCGCAAGGGCCAGCCCAATGGCTCCGGGAAGGTTCCGGTACTGCATTTTTCTTCTCCTCCGTGAGACAACAGATCCTTTTACAAGGCGTTTCGTTCGGTCTGACGTCGGGAGTATACCTGGACCCCACGGCCTTGCGGTTGTGAATTAGCTCACGTCATCCCTGCGCGGGTACGGCACGCTCCTCAGACACGATGCACTTTTGCCCCCTTCGAGGCTTCGAGTGCCTCGACCCAGCGGCGAGACCAGACACCATGATCGGTCAGCACGGTCTCGGGATGCGCCTCGCTGCGGGCGACAAATTCCGGGTGGAACGGGCGTCCCGTCGGCTGACCGGTGGGTTGGTAGCGCAGATCCAGGCTCCAGCGGGCCGAATGGGTGAAGTTCGGAGTCGAGCGGTGCGGGGTGCAGCGGTGCATGAAAACGAATCCGCCACGCTTCACGGGAACGGCGCGCGGCAGGGCATCCGGACCGAAAGCCGCAGTGGGGATCGAGGGACCGCCCTCGCCGGGTTTGTGTTCCAGCAGGCCATTCTTAAAAACGCCGGGAATGACCTCCATGCAGCCATTTTCGACCGTCGCATCTACCAGGGCGAGCCAGCAGGTGATGATATTCGAGTCGTTCGCCTCTTCCCAGGTGACTGCCTGATCCTGATGCCAGGGGACATTGAAGAAGCTCGCCCCCTCCCCGGTCGCCGATGCCGGAGCCTTGGCACGAAGGTGCTGGATCGGACTGCAGGTGATCTCCGGCGTTTCCAGCAGGCTTTGCACCGCATCGAGCACATTACCGTTGCGCAGGAAGGCAAACAGGGCAGGTCCGCGCGAAAACATCACATCTAGGCCCTCGGTGATGCGCGGCGACTGCGCATACAATTTTGCGATTCGGTCCCCAAAGTCCGCTCCCTCGGCGAGATCCGTGATCGCTCCTTCGGCATGAAGAGCGCGTGCCTTCTCGTCCACCCAGGCCTCAAGCTCCGCGGTCAGCGGCGCAAGGTCTCCCTCCGTCGCCACCCCCTCGGCAACCAGAACGCCCTCGTTTCGAAACTGTGCTACCTGCTGATCTGTCAGCGTCATTGTTGCTTCCCCTTCCGTGTTTTCCAGTCCCATTTGTCGGTTGTGTTCATTGTGCCCGGCGGAACAGCCTCGGACAATAGACATTCCGACCACGTTATTATAAAATCTGCTATGGACTCAATCAACAGTACCGGCTTTATCGGGGAAGATCTGCTCTTTCTCGCGGCATCTCGTTCCCCGAAGTGCACTCTGCGCCTGGATAAGCATCTGGTCGGATACTTCACGATCCAGTTCATGGATACCGGCAGTATTGATCTGGCCTTCGACAACGCCTGGCAGCACCTGGACAGCGGTCAGGGGTGGTTCTGGCCCGCTTATCCC
>JACMJB010000282.1 GCA_014380815.1 Armatimonadota bacterium | reverse complement strand
TGCGAATATCGAGATCGCCCAGGGTGTTCTGGGGGTACAGGTCCTGACCGATGGCGAGCGCGACTCGCGCGATCTCCGCAAGCAGCAAATGTCTCTCCTGCGAGGACAAAAGGTCTTGCCAGCGACGCGCCGAGCGCATCTCGTCGCGCAGACTGCGGATCGCCCCCTCACGGGTACCGGCTTCCGAAATAGGAGGGGGGTCTTCTTGTACAGGGAGCGGTGATAGAGGTGATAGAGGTGACAGAGGTGGCATTGGTGCGGTCTGCCGTGAGCGGCAGGCTGATGGTACCACGACAGCCTGACCATCTTTGACCGCACCGCACCGTAGGCATCGGTTCTCCAGGTCGTAAGATCCGTTTGCATTTCAGGGCGGGAGGGAAACTGAATATAACAGGCTTGATAAGCCTTCTGCACGAATCGCAAAAGGAGACAATTCTCTTGAATAGCCCTATGATGAGCCGATCCTTCCGCGCGACTGTTCTGATCAGCGCTGCTCTGCTGTCCGGCTGTGGACGGGAGGCAGCAGAAAACAGCACCACCGCGCCTTCTGCCGCCCCTCCCGCCGTGACGGCATCCACCATCGCACCGGTCCCAGCAGCCACCGGCAGCGCGGAGACTGGCGGCACGGCACCCGGCGGCGCAGTGGCTGACAGCAGCACGGCCTCTCCCTCTCTCCCAGATGCCCCGACCGCGCCGTCTTCGGACCCGCTTTCCGTCGCCGCTAGTGCCTCGCCTGCCGCGAGCAACGGTCTGACCGATAAATATATTGTGAAGCTGACTCCATATCCGCTGACGGAGGTTCGGTTTGTCATCGCTTTGAATGGAGAGCAGATCGGGGACTACAGTTCTAAAGGGGAGCAGGACATCACCTCGTTTGTGAAGCCGGGCAAGAACACCGGTACTCTCTCCTATATCGTGACGCCCGGTGGCCCCAGGTACGGTATGGCACGGTTTGCCCTTGGGGTGCAAAGAGATGGAAAGTGGAACTCCATCGTTAATGCCGATGTCAACGGGCGAATGCCAAACGCAAAGCGTAACTTCTCCTTTGTCGCGAAATAACCGCCGCTTCGCCACCGCGAAGGTCGGCGATCAGCGCCATTGCCGCGCCGGCTTTGTTATTTCTTGACGCTTACTGACGCGCGCCCTTATAATGGTTGGGTATGGCAAGAACGACGCCTTCTTCCGCTTTGGAAGCGGCTTCTCCCGTCGCTTTGAGACAGAAGGCAGCATGGCTCTGCGAGGCACTCGATGCCGAGTATGGGACGCTCTCCTGGCGATCGCACGGGGAGCCGATGGGAGCGCTCGTGATGACGATCTTGTCTCAGCACACCTCGGACAAGAACAGCGAGCGGGCGTACGATAACCTGCGCCGCGCTTTTCCAAACTGGGATGCGGTCCGTACTGCTGAGGTGACGGAGATCGCGGACACCATTCGTTCCGGTGGGCTTGCCGACGCGAAAGCGCCGCGTATCAAATCGGTGCTTCAGGCGATCCATGAAAAGCAGGGCGTTACCAACCTGGACTTTCTGGAAAGCCTGCCGACCGAGACGGCGCGGGAGTATCTGCTTGGCTTTCACGGGGTCGGGCCGAAGACGATGGCCTGCGTCCTGATGTTCTCGCTGGGCCGCCCGGTGCTTCCGGTGGATACGCATGTTTTCCGCGTTTCACACCGACTGGGCCTGATACCCCAGAAGATCGGTGAGGCGAAAGCCCACAATGCCCTGGAGGCGTTACTCGCCCCGGAGCGGGTTTATGCATTCCATGTGCATATGATCCGCCACGGGCGCCGGGTCTGCGTCGCCCTGCGGCCTCGGTGCGGGGCGTGTGTACTGAAAGAGCACTGCGACTACTTCCAGAGCGGCGCGGCAGGAGAGACCGGCAAGCTGACCGCCGTGACCCGACCTGCGGCGACAGCGGTAAGGACGCTGCACGGAATGAAGACTCCGGATTCACTGCCCGGCAGCGACGATGACGCCGTGCCTTCCGTATAGAGGAGCGGGGACATGCCAGATTCTGGTCCTCCGGAAGCAGAGTGGTGAAAATAGATGAGCCTGACGACAAACGACCCTGAGGGAGACTTCAGCGGCACACGGGAGACCGTGGCGGTGTACAGCGCGCCGGACCTGATCGCGGCGGGTCTTCTGCAGGGCGCGCTGGCGGCGGAAGGGATTGACGCAGTGATTGGCGAACAGGTCACCGGAGCCTATGCGGGAGCGCTCGCGGTGGGAGAGGGTTATGCTGCCGAGGTGCGTGTCCCCGCCGAGGCGCTGGCGACGGCCCAGGTCGTGGTCCGTGAGTTTGTGGCGCAGATGGCGAGCGGCGCCGCGCCGCCGTTCTCCGATGAGGAGCTGTCCGCCGAGGCGGAAGCCGCCTACGACCCGAAGGTTTGAACGAACACATGACTTTGCTGACAAAACTAACACCGGCTACTCGGCGCTCAGCCCACGGGTTCGCCGTGGCAGTGTCGCTTTGCGCCGTCTCGCTTGCTCTTTTCACGACCGCCACGGCGGCACCGACGGCGGCGTCACCAAAAGCGGCATTCACGGTATCGCGGGCTAATCTGGCGAACGTGGTGACTTTTAACGTGACACAGACGACCGCCCCGAAAGGCAGCGCGCCGCTGATTCGCTCGTACCGGGTTTCCGTCAAGGGGAACAAGGCGCGTGTCGAGTTTGAGGACCCGGCGATTGGTCCCGCGCGCTACATCGCAAATGAAAAAGGGGTTTTTCTGTATATCGAAGGAAGTGGGGCAGCAAGCAAGTACAATGTGAAGGGCGGCGTGGATGCCGCGCTCCGACAGGCCTACCAGTTTGTGACCGCGCAGGGCGCGAGCTACAAAAAAGTCGGGACGGCGACGGTTTCCGGTCAGCCCACGGACGTTTTTAAAAACGTCAAAAACGGTGCATCGCTTTATGTCGGCAAGGCGGCGGGCTTTCGGCTCCCGATCAAGTCGGTGCTGACCAACGAGGGCGGCACGCAGTCGTTCCTGGTTTCCAACATCAAGCTCAACGCCTCGATTCCGGATGCGATTTTCGCGCTTCCGGCGGGCACACAGATCATTGACGGGGCAAGCGGCGGCGCGATCGGCCTCGGCGGCGGGAAAGGTGGATAGTGGCAGTATGAAATCCTTGAAAACAGCGAGCGTTTTGACCGTGGGGATGGCGGCGGTAACGCTGAGCGCCCTCTACGCGCCGTCAGCGGCCCAGGCCCAGGCCCCGTTCCGTATTTCGCGTCCTCTGAACGGCTCGAAGGTGCGCGAAACCGCGCGGATTCAGCTTGGGCGGGGTGCACTCACCAACGTAGCCTATGTCCAGCTATTCATTGACGAGCGGTTCCGCTCGGCAATCGCCGTTCCTTCCGCAGGCGGCAAAGCGGTCCACAGTGCCGAGGTCGAGTCAAATACGAGCCGCGTGTCGCTTCTGTGGAACACCAAGGCCATTGACAGCACCCCAGGCATCCCAGACGAGCAGCGCGTGGTTACCGACGGCCCGCACACGGTCGAAGTGGTGGCGCTGGACGCTGCCGGGCGGCGTATCGGCAGAGATTCGGTGACCGTGAATGTCGCGAACCGGGCGGGTTTGTTGATGCCCGCGAACGGCATCAGCATGAACTACCGGTTCGCGGTCGGTGACTCCTCAAGCTATCAAGAGCGCTCAGAGGTGAACTTCATCGCGGCGGATAACCAGGCCCAGCAGGGAGGCGGTAATTCCCCCTATGGCGGTGGAGCGGGACAGCGGGCTTTCTACGGCTCGCAGCGTCAGAGCACGACCTATAATGGTCGTCCCAGCGGGGGACGCGGCTACTCCGTCGGCGGGCAGGGCGGCAATTATGGCGGCGGCGGCGGGTACGGCGGCGAAGAGTCGCAGTTCAATCCGATCAGCCTGGTGCAGAATGTCCGTGCGACCTTCGAGCGTTCGACCGAGGATCGAGTGGGCGGAAGCGCCTTCTTTATCCGTGACAAGGTGCTGCGCGGGATCATCATCGGGGGCAACAATACGGCGGAGCGCCTGGAGAACGTCTACGACTTCAAGTCGCGGTACCGAACGGTGGACACCGCGGGCCGCGTCCTCAGCGCCGGTGCCGCGAGCCGTCCTGGCGCGTATGTCGCGCTGCTGCTGCCGAACCTTGGCGGCGGATCGCGGCGCACCGGTCAGACCTGGCGCACCCGCACCCCGATCCAGCTGGAATGGGCCACCCTGGATGCCCCGCCGACCGTCACCGCCGACAACACGCTCGAAGGGCTGGAGTGGCAGGACGGCTACCAGACCGCGCGCGTGCGTCAGAAGTTCGATGGACAGGTGAACATGCCGATCTATGGCGGCGCGGGCATCATGAAGAACGCCAAGGTCACCATGGATCGCACCATCTGGTTTGGTTACAAGCAGGGCAAGATCATCCGCATGCTGACCACGGTCACGGTCGAGGGCGACGCTCCGCAGAGCATCGTCTCGCAGATGGCGCCGGGGGCGGCAAGCGGTGGCGGCGGGCCGGTCGGGGGAGGGCGTGGCGGCTTCCCCGGTGGTGGTTATCCGGGCGGCGGCTATCCAGGCGGCGGCGGCGAAGAGGGGCTGCTGGGGGTTCCCGGACAGAGCAGCAACGGCGGCTTCGGCGCGCTGCAGGCGCCCCAGCAGGTCGAGGAAGCAAAAGTCCCGGCCAAGTTCCAGTCGGTCACCACGATCACTTTGTACCGACCTGCTAAGGGGGCCACGGCACGCGTCGCGAGCCGCTAAACCTGCCCAGCCCCCCGGTCTCCCGCAAACGGGAACCGGGGGGCTTTTTCTGTCTTCCGGCAGAGCCGGTATAATAGAGCGGAACGAATTATGGCTCTAATCCCCGGTGGCAACAGCCGCCCTCAAAACCCCGAAGCGCAAATGGAGTTGGTGGAGCACCTTGCGGAATTGCGCAACCGCATTATCCGCTGCGCGCTGTATATCGTTATCGGAATGGTCGTGACGTATAACCTGTACGACCGGATCTTCACGATTCTCGCCTACCCACTCGCCCCGATTCTTCAAAAGGTGGGCGGTGTTCTCGTGATCACCGGCATCCAGGATGGATTCCTCCTGCGGATGCAGGTCTCTTTTCTCTCCGGCCTGGTAGTCGCGATCCCCCTGGTCGTTTTGGAGCTATGGGGGTTCATCTCCCCCGCGCTCACCCCGGAGGAGCGGAAGCCGGTAAAGTATCTGGCCCCTTTCTCGGTGCTGTTGTTTCTGGCGGGGGTCGCAGTCGCGTATGCCTCGCTGCCGACGGCCTACGGATGGATGGCCTCGTATATACCGGATATTCCCCCGGTGCCGGGCGGCGCGAATGGTGCGACCAGCGCGGCGACCCTGTTCCAAAACGCGCAGCAGTACCTGTTGCTGACAGTCAAGATCCTGCTCGCCTTCGGGGTCGCCTTCCAGCTTCCGATCGTGCTGTTGTTTCTGGCGCGGGTCGGCCTGATTACCGCAGGGCTGATGACGACCTACTGGCGTCATGCCGTGGTGATCATCGCGACGGCGGCGGCCATTTTGACCCCCTCGAACGATCCGCTGACGATGCTGATGATGGCCGTCCCGATGGCGGGTCTGTATTTGCTCTCTATTGGACTGGTGCGCGCCTTTGAGCCGCGCGCGGACGGGTCCCGCTCCGGTCCTTCGTTCGCGGCGATGATGCTGGTCGCCCTTGCCCCGATCAGTATCGTGATGGCATCCGGTTACTGGCTGTGGCGATCCAGTCCTTTTGCAAATGCGGTAAACACCGCACCGATCCCGGCGCGTCGGACCACCGCCGCCGCGCCGAATCCGGAGGCGACCCCCATGCCGGGATCCCGTCCGGACCCCGCTCCTATCGCCACGCCGACGGTCGTACCGCTGGATGCACCGACGAACAGAGCCGAGACGCGGGCGGTGCGCCGGGAAATCGAAAAGCTGCGGAAGCGGATCGCCGCGCTTGAAGCCAAGAGAAAATGAGCGAGTCGCTGATCACGGTCGCGGGCGCGCGCATTGTCACCCCAGGCGGCATCCTGGAAGACGGGGTAGTTATGCTGGCGGGCGGGCGCATTCGGGCGGTGGAGCGAACACAGAATTTTGTTCTGCTGGGCGGGACGGTGATTGATGCCACCGGGCTGACGCTGTTGCCGGGCTTCCTGGATGTCCATGTTCATGGCGGCGGCGGGGCGGACGCGATGGATGCCTCTCCCGCTGCGCTGCGCACCATCTGCCGCACCCATGCGGCTCACGGGACAACGGGCCTGCTGCTGACCACGATCACCCAGAGCCAGGAGAGCATTGGGGCTGCGCTGGTCGCCGCCCGCGACGCCGTCAGGCAGGGGGTGTCGTTTTGCCCGGACGGTGCCACTCCGCTGGGTATCCACCTGGAAGGGCCGTATCTCTGTTCGGCTCGCGCCGGGGCGCAGCCCAGGGAGTTTATCCGCGACTACGAAGCGGGCGAGTTCGCGCAGTGGCTGGAGATCGCGGACGGCACGCTGAAGCTGATGACGCTTGCGCCGGAACGGCCCAGCGCGGACGCACTGATTGCCCGGGCGCGTGCGGCGGGGGTCGTGGTGTCTATAGGACACACGGACGCCGATACCGCACAGACAATGGCGGCGCTGGATGCGGGGGTATCTCATGCGACCCACCTGTTCAATGCGATGCCCCCGCTGCACCACCGCCTGCCCGGCCCGATCGCACCGCTGCTGACCGACACACGTGTCCTGGCGGAGATCATTGCGGATGGTCACCATCTCGCGCCGGAGGTCGTTCGGCTCGTGGTGTCCGCAAAGGGCGCGGGGGGAGTCGCGCTGATCACCGATGCGATGGCGGGAGCGGGAGCGGGCGAGGGCACGTATTCGCTTGGCGGTCATTCGGTAACGGTCACGGACGGTCGCGCCACACTTGCCGACGGAACGCTTGCCGGGTCGGTACTGACCATGGACCGTGCCGCTGCGAATGTCCGAAGCTGGAGCGGGATGGGCTGGGAGGCGATTGTCCGCATGACCTCCACCAATGTCGCCGACGAGATGGGCTGGGAGGAAAAAGGCCGGATTGTTCCCGGCGCGGATGCCGATTTTGTTTTGGTGGATGATGCGCTTACGGTTTATGCGACCTATGTCGCGGGACAGTGCGTTTACCACCGCTCCGAGGCCGCGGCTGAGGAGACTGCGCCGGCTCTGCCCACGCCAGCTTTGGAGGGGGGAGTTGCGGTTCCCCCCCCTCTCGCTTCGCCGCTTCCCACGCCTCCGAGTCCAAAACGGCGCGATCTGGGCATGGGCAGTATCGCCGCTCGGTTGAAGCGCCTGGAGGAACCACATATCCGTCCGCTGACGGATTTTGTCGGCGCGCTGCGGGACGAGGTTTCCGACCCGAAGGGCGTTCCCTGGTTCGACCCCGCCGACGGCGGCACGGACGCGCAGATCCTGCTGCTTCTGGAGACCCCCGGCGGTCGCGGAGCGGGCAGTGGCTTCGTCTCGTCTAACAATCCAGATTCCACGGCGAGGAATCTCTGGGAGATGCGGGAAGCATCCGGTCTGAAGCGCGAGCAGACGCTGATCTGGAATATCGTCCCCTGGTACGTCGGCGAGGAAGACTGGGGCCGGACCCGGGGGTCACGGGAAGACGAAGTGGCAAAGGGGGCGAAGCACCTGGAGCGGCTGCTGGGTCTGCTGCCCCATCTGCGGGTGGTGGTCACCATGGGGGTTATGGCGCGGGCGGGTTGGCAGCATGTGCCTTCCAGCGTGGCGGCGCGCTGCCAGGTGATGCACACCTGGCACCCCAGCGACCAGTCTTTGACCCCCTATCCGGAGCGCCGCGAAGAACTCCTGCAGACGCTCAAGGACGCCCGGTACGCCCTGAAACGTGCCCACTGACGGAGCATCGGCACCAGGTTGGCGGAGCGGGAAACCGGGTCCTGTGCGGCCCATCCAAAAGTGCGTCTGTCGGGCACTGCTGGCGGACAGGACGGCACCGAAAAGTCGGACCATGGGGTGTGCTATAATAAATGACAGCCATGGAACTCTTCCGGTCAAAAAAGAGGTGCACTGTCTTTTCCGTCAACAGCCGATGGGCCTGCATCGGTGCGGGCAATGGCGGCATAGAACAGATTACCGTGCGCCCTTCGGCGTAAGGCAGCCCGTTTGCACGCCCCTTCCCGGTGGCGTGTGATCCGCGATTCAGCGAGCGGCCTTCACGAACCGAAGGGCGCTCGCTTGTTTTTTGCTGTTCTGAATCGCTCCTCTATTCAAGTTTTGAGAACCCCATGGAATATAAAGACACGCTGAACCTGCCCGAGACCGACTTCCCGATGAAGGCGGACCTGCCTACTCGCGAGCCACGGATCGCCGAAACGTGGTCCGCAAACGACGTTTACGCGAAGACCGCCCACCGGCCCGGTGCGGAACGGTTCGTGCTGCACGATGGCCCGCCCTATTCGAATGGCGACATCCATATGGGCCACGCCCTGAACAAGATCCTGAAAGACATCATCGTCAAGTACAAGGCGATGCAGGGTTTTGCCGCGCCGTATGTGCCGGGCTGGGACAACCACGGCCTGCCCATCGAGGTGAACGTCGTCAAGGAGTTTCGCAAGAAGGGCGAGGTTCCCGATAAGATCACGCTCCGCAAGCGGTGCCGTGAGTACGCCCGTGAGTTCGTGGACCGGCAGAAGGGTCAGTTCGCGCGTCTGGGCGTCCGGGGTGATTGGGAAAACCCTTACCTGACGATGTCCACTGAGTTCGAAGCGGAAATCGTGCGGACGTTCGGCGATCTGGTCGAGAAAGGGTTTGTATACCGGGGCCTGAAGCCGGTCTACTGGTGCCCGACTGACGAGACCGCGCTCGCGGATGCCGAGATCGAATATGTCGAGGGCAAAAAAGATCCGTCTATCTATGTCCGCTTTCCGCTCGCGCGCGACCCACATGGTGTCTTCGAGGGCGCCGCGAAAGATCATTGTTACACCGTGATCTGGACGACCACGCCCTGGACCATTCCAGCGAATGTCGCGGTGGCGGTTTCGCCGACCGCCGAATACGTGGTCGCGAAGACCGGGCATGGTGCTGTCTACGTTCTGGCGGGAGCGCTCCTGGAGCGGGCGATGGCGGCGGTGGGCGTGACCGAGTATGAGGTGGTGCGGCGGGTGACCGGGCGCGATCTGTCTGGCCTGGTCTTCAAACACCCCCTGCACACGGTCAGCGGCGGAGTCTTCGATCGGGACTCGGTGCTGGTCCACGCCGATTACGTCACGATGGAAGATGGTACGGGAGTCGTGCATACCGCGCCCGGTCATGGCAAGGAAGACTTTGCGACCGGTCAGACCTACGGGCTGGAGACCATCCAGCCCGTGCTTGCCAACGGCGTCTTCGATGCCTCGGCAGGCGAGTTTGAGGGACTGAACCTCGCGGACGGGGGACGGCGCGTCATCGAGCGGCTTACCGAAGCCGGGAATCTGCTTGCGGAACAGGAGATCGTCCACTCCTACCCGCACTGCTGGCGCTGCCACAACCCGGTGATCTTTCGGGCAACCGTGCAGTGGTTCATGAATATTGACCACGGCGTAGACGGGCAGAGTTTTCGTCAGACAGCGCTGGATGCGATCCAAAGCGTTCAGTGGTTTCCCCCGGATTCGGTCCACCGGATCTCGGCGATGGTCGGCGGTCGCCCCGACTGGTGCCTATCCCGGCAGCGTGCATGGGGGGTCGGCATTCCGGTCTTCTACTATCAGGGTCAGCCGGTCATGACGCCGGAGAGCCTTCAGGCCGTTTATGAACTGACTCGGCGCGAAGGGTCAGACGCCTGGTTTGAGAAAACGCCCTCCGAGATCCTGCCACCGGGTTTCGTCTGTCCTCACGGCGGCGATGTGGCGGAGTATACCAAAGAGACCGACGTTCTGGATGTCTGGTTCGATTCCGGCTCGACCTGCCGCGCGGTTCTGGAGGTGCGGCCCGAACTGCGTTTCCCCGCGGATGTCTACCTGGAAGGCTCCGATCAGCATCGGGGCTGGTTCAACTCCTCGCTGATGGTCGGGGTGGCGACGCGCGGGCTGGCTCCTTATCGGCAGGTCATCACCAACGGCTGGATGCTCGACGAAAAAGGCCGCGCGATGAGCAAGTCGGCGGGCAACGGGATTCCGCCCTCCGCAGTCGTGGAGCAGTACGGGGCGGATGTGCTGCGGCTGTGGGTCGCCTCGATCAACTACTTTGAGGATGTTCGGTTCGGTCCGAACATCCTGAAGCAGGTCGCGGACTCGTACCGGCGGATCCGCAATACGCTCCGGTTCCTGCTGGGCGCACTTGCGGATTTTACCCCGGGCCACGACAGCGTTTCGCCGGAGGAGCTGACGGAGATTGACCGCTGGGGGCTGGACCGGCTGCAGACGCTGGTGACCGATGTCACCCGCGCTTACGAGGCGTACGAGTTTCAGAAAGCGACCCGCGCCATCGTGGATTACTGTACGACCGACCTCTCCTCGTTCTATCTGGATGTGCTGAAGGACCGGCTGTATGCGAACGCGCCGAACGACCCTGCCCGGCGGTCGTCGCAGACCGCGCTTTATGAGATCGCTTCGGTGCTGTGCCGACTGCTCTCCCCGATCCTGTCGCACACCGCCGAAGAGGCCTGGCAGATGTTGCCCGGCGCTGCCGAGGTCTCGCCCAGTGTGGAGATGGCAGTCTTTCCGGCCCCGGATACTCTGTACCAGGATTCCGACCTGCGGCAGAAGTGGGCCTCGCTCTTCACCCTGCGCGACGAGGTGAACAAGGCGTTGGAGAATGCCCGTCAGGGGGGTACAGTGAAGAAGTCGCTGGAGGCGAAGGTCTCGCTGTTCGGGGCGAACGATGCCACCCTGGGCTTCACGGACAGCGACCTGACCGCTCTGTTTCTGGTATCGCAGGTGGTGCGAGCCAGTGACGACGCAGGCGCTCGCATCACTGTCGAGACCGCCGAGGGCGCGAAATGCGTCCGTTGCTGGCTCATCAAGCGAGACCTCGGCGCGGACCCTGCCCACCCGGAGATTTGCGGGCGCTGCGCGGCGGCGGTGGCAGCTCTGGCCGGGTCTCTGGCCTGAAACGACCAAGGGCCACAGGGCGTATAATAAACGAAGGTATAGTGACAAAACCATGGCAACGCAACAGCAGCGTCCCGAGATTGATATAGAGCATTTCCGCAGCCGCCTGATGGAAGAGCGGGCACTGGCGGAGCAGGCGATTGCGGGCACTCTGGACGCGGATGCGGACGGAATGAACGACACCGGGACCCAGCGCAGCGAACTCTCGAATGCGGACAATCATCCCGCCGATCTAGCGACAGATCTGCAGATTCGCGAACAGGACGATGCGCTGATCGTTAATGCGCAGGAGATTTTGAACAAGATTGATCGCGCACTTGTCAAGATGGACGAAGGGACCTATGGTATCAGCGACCGATCCGGCGGCCCGATCCCGGTCGAGCGTCTCGAGGCGGTTCCCTATGCGACCGTGACCACCGAGGAACAGGCAGTCGAGGAGATGGCCTGAATACCGTGGCCCAAGCACTTGCTGAGGACAGAGAAAACCGAGGCGTGTCCGGGAAAACGACGCCCAGGCTGACAACCGGTGCCTTCTACGGACTGGCGGCACTGATCGTGATTCTGGATCAGCTCGTCAAAGCCTGGGTGCGGCAAACGCTAGCGTTGGGCGATACGATCGCACTCTGGCCAGGGGTCTTCCATTTGACCTATACGCAGAACCGGGGGATGGCCTTTTCCCTTCTGGAGGGGGCGACCCCGCTTCTGGCGGTGGCGGCCCTGCTTGTGGTCGGGGTGATCGTGTGGGTGCAGCGCCGCTTCGGCGGTCATATGCCGCTGCTGTATGGCCTGTCGCTCGCGCTTCCGCTGGGTGGCGCGGTCGGAAATCTGATTGACCGGGTCTGGCTGCGCTATGTGACCGATCTGTTCGATTTTCGGCTGATCAACTTCCCAGTGTTTAATGTCGCGGATGCGGCGATCACTGTCGGGATCGCACTGCTCGCCTGGCGCACACTGACCGCCAGGGACCCGCTGCCGAGTTAGGAAATAGATACCGTGCGACCCATCCTGTTTAACATCGGTCCGTTCCCTGTGCATGCATGGGGTGTCCTGCTCATGATCGGCTTTCTGCTGGGCGGCTGGCGCGCGGCAAGAAACGCACCCCGCTACGGATTCAAGCCGGAAGATGTGTGGGATGTGTCCCTGTTCGGATTGCTGGGCGGGGTGGTGGGCGGGCGAATCGGGTTTGTGGTCCAGGAGCCGCGCTTCTGGGAGCGGCTGCCGGACATGCTGCGAATCTGGGACGGCGGGATGGCTTTCTACGGCGGCCTCCTCGGGGGCATCCTCGCCGGGGTGTTGACCTGCCGTGCCAAGGGAATGCGAGTGGCCGACATGGCGGACCTCGCTGCCCCGTCGCTCGCGCTTGGCTATCTCTTCGGGCGGATCGGCTGCTTCCTCAACGGCTGCTGTTACGGTGGATCGTGCGATCTGCCCTGGGCGGTGCGCTTTCCCGATGAGCACTTTGCCGGTGGCTTGACCCCGCCCTCGCATCCCGCGCAGCTTTACTCGGCACTCGCGGGCCTGCTTATTTTCCTGCTGTTGCTGCCTCTGGAAAACCGGCGGCAATTTCGCGGGCAGATCATGTATGTTTTCCTGTTTCTGTATGGCCTGTACCGATTTGCCATCGAGATCGTGCGGGCGGGAGCCTCCTCCGACAGCGCGATCACGAACCTTCCCATCACAGATGCGCAGGCGTTCAGTCTTCTGCTCTCGTTTGTCGCAGCGGGCCTTTATCTGGTCTTCGCTCGGCGTGGCGGCGGTGTGGCGATTGAGCCGCGCGCGGACGCTGAGAAACCCGCTTCCGGAAAAGCACCGATCGCGCCGTCTGCGTCGGTGTGAGGAATAATATGACCCGTATGACTCAACCAAACTCCGGTTTCAGCAGTGACGATGAAGACGCCGAAGTGGGCGAGGCAGGTGAGCTTGCGCGTGACGAGCAGGTGTTCCTGGTCGGCGAGGACGACGAGAGTAAGCGGCTCGATGTCTTTCTTTCCGAGCGGATGCCGGATATCTCGCGCTCGCAGCTTCAGCGGCTGATCGCGATCGGCGCGGTGCAGATCAATGGTTCGCCAGCGAAAGCCTCCGTACGCACCCAGCACGGCGACTTGCTTCTGGTGGAGGTTCCCGCGCCCAAAGCAAGCCATATTCTGGCCGAGGATATTCCACTCGATATCGTGTTCGAGGACGGGGATATCATCGTCATCAACAAGGCAAAGGGAATGGTGGTCCATCCTGCCCCCGGCTCGGAGGATGGGACGCTGGTCAATGCCCTGCTTGCCCATGCGGCAGGGGATCTGTCGGGGATCGGTGGGATCGAGCGGCCCGGCATCGTCCACCGACTGGACAAGGATACGACGGGGCTTCTGGTGGTGGCGAAGAACGATGTGGCCCACAATGGTCTGCAGCAGCAGATTCAGAAGAAGACCGCGACCCGCAAATATCTCGCGCTGATCTGGGGGCATCCTCCCTTTCAGGAGGCGGTCGTAGATGCGCCCATCGGTCGGCATCCCGGTGACCGCAAGCGGATGACCGTCACCGATGCCGGGTCCCGTACCGTGGGCCGCATGGCGGTCACGGAACTGCGCGTTCAGGAGGTGCTTGGCCCCTGCACGCTGTTGGAGGCGACGCTGCAGACAGGGCGGACACATCAGATCCGAGTCCACTGCGCGTTTGCGGGGTTTCCGATCGTTGGCGATGCCCAGTATGGCGGCATCCGCAAGGTGAGCGCGGAGCATCTGCGCGGTCCGCAGGCAGCCGAGTTCAATCACCGGGTCAGCGCCCTGCATGGCCAGTGCCTGCATGCCTACTCGCTTTCGCTCGATCATCCGCGCACGGGCGAGCGGCTGAGCTTTACCGCGCCGCTTCCTGGTGAGATGCGCGGTTTGATCGAGTTTCTGCAGGCCCTTCAGACTCCAGAAAGCGCTCCCGAATGAGTGTGCCGCCCCCACCTCAGAGAGGCGGCAGGATTCGGATCGGGGAAACGGGGCCGACTCGTGGGATGTCTTGACTTGGGTGCTCGAAATGCGGCTCGGTGGAAGCTTACGTCCCTCTTGCTTCTGCTGTCCCTACTTGCCTCTCCTGCTGCCCTGGCATCCCCTTCTGACCTCTTTGTGACCGTGATCGCGGACATGAACAGCGCGGCGGCAGGCCTCGGAACGTCTTCGGGGCGCCCCGGAACCAACGCAGCACTGAAGCCATGGCGTCAGTGGGCGCGCATGGAAAGCGCGCCGGTTTTCCTGCCGCGAATCGTGCCTAAGGGGGTGCTATCGGCTCAGGCGACGCGCACTTCCGT
>JACMJB010000281.1 GCA_014380815.1 Armatimonadota bacterium | reverse complement strand
GAGAGGCGGAGCCAGCCCCGGATGGTGGTTACTGCGTCGCGGCATGGACTGCCGCCGTCGCGCTGCTGACCGCCGCCGCCGAGGGACAGACGCTAGTCTCCGAGGCGACGGCGGCGCTCGCCCGCCGTGCCGCTCCCCTGGACGAGTTGCCCAAGGCACTGACGCTCCTGGGGGTCTTTCGGCTGGCGGGCGAGCCGGACGCGGAGCGACTGTACGAGCTGACCGCGCCGGGAGCGGTCCCGCAGTCGCCGCGCGCTGCCGCCGATCTTTCCGCGCCATCGCTGCCCCTGCCCCTGACCCGCTTTTTCGGGCGGGAGGGGGAGATCGAGGCCCTGGTCGGTCTGCTCGTGTCTTCCGCACCGCCACAGCGAGAGGCCCCCGAGGCTGGTGCCGGGGGACCGGGAACGCTGGTGACATTGACCGGGTCGGGCGGCGTGGGGAAAACGCGCCTCGCCCTGGAAGCCGCGCGCCGAATCCGCACCGCAGAAGCGGCGGCCCTGCCGATTCCCGCAGCCCGGTTCTGGTTTGTTGCCCTGGCAGAGGCACGCGACGCAGGCGAGATGGCGCGCCAGGTGCTGGCGGTGCTGGGGACTGAGGGATCTGGCGGCTCCCCGTCGTCGCCGATACTGGAGCAGATCGTGACCACGCTCGCCGCTGCGTCTGCGGAGTCGCCTGCCCCGCCGCTGCTGCTGCTGGACAATCTGGAGCAGCTTGTGCCGGACGGCGTATCGCTGATCAACGCCTTGCGGGAGCGCGTGCCGGCTCTGCGCCTGCTGACGACCTCGCGCCGCCCGCTGGAGATCGAGGGGGAGCGGGTCTTTCGGGTGAATCCACTGCCCGTGCCACCAGAAGAATCCGCGCCGGCTCTGGAGACCGTGGCGGAAACCGCCGCCGTGCGCCTTTTCGTGGACCGGGCGAGGGCCGTACGCCCCGACTTTCAGGTGACTGCGGGAAATGCCGCGACGCTTGCCACGCTGATGGGACGACTGGAGGGGCTGCCGCTGGCGATCGAGCTTGCCGCGGCGCGGTCGCAGGTGCTGACCCCCGCGCGGATTCTGGCGGGACTTGAGGGGCAGGGGTCCGCTTTGCTCACCACACGACGAGCCGACGTTCCCGCGCGGCACCGGACGCTCGAAGCTGCGATCTCCTGGAGTTTTCAGATCCTGGAGGAGCGGCTGCGGCTGTTCTTCGCTGATCTGTCGGTCTTCGTGGAGGGCTGGACCCTTGATGCCGCCCACTCGGTCGGCAACGCCGGCGGCCCGGTGGAAACGACAGAACTGGCGGCGACCGTCGGCGATCTGGCGATACTGCAGGACCTGTCGCTGATCACCACCCGCGAGACTTCGGATGGAGAGATGCGCTTCGGGATGCTGGAGTCGCTGCGCGACTTCGGCGCAGCGCGGCTGGTCGAGCGTGGCGAGGCAGCTGCCGAGGCGGTGCGAAGGCGGCATGGGGAGTTTTTTCGGGAGCTTGCGGCCCAGGCGGTGCCAGAACTAGAGCAGGGCAAGCAGGAGGAGTGGGTGGCGCGGCTGGAGGCGGAGCAGGGTAATCTGCGGGCGGCGCGGCGCTGGGCGGAAACGGCCATTCCCTCCGTGGCGCTGGAACTTGCGGCTTCGCAGGGTCGGTTCTGGGACATCACCGGGCGATGGAAGGAAGGGCTGAGCGCACTGGATCGCGGTCTGGAACTCGCCCCGGACGCGCAGGCGGAAACGCGGGGGGTCGCGCAGCGGTGGGCGGGGATTCTGGCGTTCAATCTGGGCGATTATGACGGCGCGCGGATCCGTTTCGAGGAGGGACTGGCGACCGCCCGCGCCACGGAAGGGCAGGAAAAGACCGCGGGAATGCTGCTCAACAATCTTGCGATCATCGCGGGGGATCAGGGGGATTACCCCCGCGCCCGCGCCCTGCACGAGGAGTCACTGGGGATCGCTCGAAAGCACGGTATCGCTTTTCAGGAGGCGCGTTCCCTGGCGGGGCTTGGGGTGATCGCCGACAGCCAGAACGACTACGACGCCGCCCACGCGCGGTTTCTGGAGGCCCTGGAGATCAACCGCCGTCTGGGCAACAATCGCGGGATCGGCTCCAATCTCAACTCGCTGGGAGCCGTCGCTACCGCGCGGGGCGACTACGAGAGCGCTCAGCGTTTTCTGGAGGAGAGTCTTGCTTTTAAGCGCGCGCTGGGGGACCGCAGCAACGAGCCGACGACCCTGCTGAACCTGGGTATTGTGGCGGCGCGCAAGGGCGACGCGCCGGGGTCATTGCGGTTTCTCCAGGAGAGTCTTCATCTCTGCCGCGAGCTGGAGGATCGGAAAGGCATTGCACTCGGGCTTTCGGAGATCGGGGCGGTGCTTGCCGGAGAAAGACGGTCCGCACAGGCGGCGCGCCTGATTGCCTCAGCGGAGGCGGAGCACGAACGGCTGGGACTTCCCGTTCTGAAAGACGACCCGGCTCGCTACGACCGCTGCGTTCAGGATCTGCGCCGCGATCTGGGCACTTTCGCCTTCGCCGCTGCCTGGCAGATCGGGAGCACCCGATCCTGGCAGGAATCGGTGGCGGATGCCCTGGGCGAGACAATCTTTCCGGCCTGAGGTGCAGTGCAGTGGCACAAATGTCCGAGCGTGCCGCAGAAGTTTTCGTCACTTTGTCTTCCCGGCGGCAAAATGCGTCTCGTTGACAGAGTTTTGAAAGGCAGGCAGGGCAAAATGTCATCAAGAACGACGCGCGGTTTACCGTCGGGAAGACAAAGTGACGAAAACTTCTGCGGCATTCACATAAGCGAACTCACCTGTCGCACTGCGGGACGGCGCAAAGCCATCGAAACGCGGATTCACCCTGCCACTTGCGACATCGAAATCTATGATTCGTTCGCTGCCGATTGCGTCTCGCCATCGTGATTGATCGAGCGGAGGTATACAATATCGGCGGCATCACCGCGGGGGGGACGCCGATGGACTGCGTGGTCGTTTTAGACCGGAGCGGCAGGGAACAGGCGTCCTTTCTCAAGCAGACCAGTCCTTTCTGATGAATCTGGACGGCTCGAACCTGAGACAAATGACAAAATCCGGTCGAACGGAATCATTTCCGGCCTGGTCGCCGGACGGCAAATATATCGCCTTCCGCTCAGAGACGGGTAAGATGGGGGATAACGGGCTTTATATCGCGCGTGTCAGCGATGGAAACACCATGCTGGCCGACTCTAATGGCGGAGGCCACACGCCTGGAAGCCGGCTTAGCTGGCGCTGACCGGCGGCGTAGACCGCGAGTTTTTTATCCTTCAGGGATCATGGATGAACCTCAAGAAGTTTTTTTACCCCCTCTCACCCACTTCCTTCCCCGATACGGAGACAGCGGCTCCGGTTCTCGCTGCTCCTGCGCGCATCCAGGCGTCAAAATCCCGGACCGTCACGCTGCGAATCGGCAACATCGTGGTTTGGGCCGCGCTCCATTTCGGGATCAGTATCTTGCTGATCGGGTTCGCCGCCGCGGTCGTAATGGGCAGCATTCCGGATCATCCGTGGCCCGGACCAGTGGAGGAGGCACCACGGTCGTTTGCGGAGCGGAACGCGGGTACAGCGGCGAAGGTAATGATCTTTCCTGCATCACTGCTGATGGATCGCCTGCCCACCCGCGAGGGGTCGGGGGAGGGGTACCTGCTGGCCCTGCTGGCGCTGAACAGCCTCCTCTGGGGGACCATCCTGGACGGCACGGCGCGGTATCTCACCCGTCGTCTGCGCCCCCCCAGAGCGCCTGTCATCGCCGTCCTAGTCGCGGTCATCGTCGCCGCCGGCTCCCCAGTTCGTGCCAGGCAGGGGCCGCCAAAAAGCCGATCCCTGGCGGAAACAGAGGCCGTGATCCGCACCGCAAGAGCGCGGTATAACGCCATCAATCGCGTCCTTTCGCGCAGCACCGTGGTGGAGCGGACCCTGGAAGGGCGCTCCGCGGAAGGCGGGACACTCACCGGGTTTCGCAGCGGCTCCGTGCTACAAAAGATGGTTGTGAGCGACTACGGCGAAAGCGGCAGAGCGGTCGCGGAATACTACTTCTGGAAGGGCGAACTCTTTTTTGTGTTTCGTACCGAGACCCGTTACCGCTATCCTCTGCCTCAGGGCGGCGACGCCAAAAGCGATACGGTAACGGAAAGCCGATTTTATTTCGTTCGCGGGGAGCTGGTCCGGCAGACGGTCGGCGGTAAGCCTGTTACTGCATCCGGTGCCGGCGCGCGGGAGACTGCCCGCCTGCTGCTGCGAGAGTCTCGTGAATTTGCCGCGCTGCTGCGTTCGCGGAGCGCTTCGCCGTGAGAGAAAGTGAATCAAGAAACAGGATGGCTCTTTCCCCGCCCCGATCAACACCGCTGACGGTTCTGGTGACAGTTCTGCTGACGTTTTTGCTGTTGCCCGCGATCTGCTGCCATGCCCAGGCTCCTAAAGCGCGCAGCATCACGCTGCGGATCGGAGAGGCGGTTCGCTTCGCCGATGGCAAGGTGACCCGGAAAAGATCGGAAGGAGACTTGACCTTCCGCTACCTGCTGCCTCAGACCGGCAATGGGCAGAACGAGGTCAATCCGGTCACGAGGCGGCTGGAGTACCGATCCTCGGTCCGGACCACCGAATGTCTGCCACTGATCGCAGCGCAGAAATCCGCCTCGTTTAAAACACCGCCGGACCTGTCCCGGATGACGGTCGGCGATGTGAACCGCTGGACGGAAACAGAGTATGGAGTGGCGACAGGTCGTTACCTTCTGGTGCGAGGGTACACGGACAACCGGGACTATCTCCTGCGCGTGACCCGACTGTATAAGCCCCTCAATGACCCGGAGTCCTGGCGGATCTCGTTTACCTACAAGCCGGTAAAGCTCGCTCTGGGAGCAGCGGGCGCGGCGGGCAAGAGCCTGCCCGTGAAGGGCACTCTCACTTACCAGGAGTGGATGGGCAGCAAAAAAGTCCTCGATCTGAACCTGGGAACGGGTCAGGTAAAGGTGCGCTTCGACGGTTTCGCCCCATCCTGCAGCAGATCCGGGGAGACCGTCTATGTCGACCGGGCCAACCGCGTCTTCATTATCGGGCCAGACGGCAGAGAGCGTGCTTCGTTTGCCGGACCGCGAAGCGAAGACCGAAAATACACCTGGGACGGGGCACAGGACGCAGTCATCTCGCCGGATGGGCAGCGGATCGCCTTTGTGGTGGACCGCAGCAAAATGATCACGGCGGGCGGAAGATCAATGCCCGGTGTCGCGCGGGCCTCCGTGGTAGTGCTCGACCGAAACGGCACGGAACTGGCATTGTTTCATGAGAAGAAGTATCCTGCCTGGACCCCGGAGGGGCGGCTGGTGGCGGCGGAGTACGGTGGTTCGGGCATCTGTCTCAGCGACCAGAAGCTGAGCCGTCTGGAGCCGATCCCCGGCACACCGGAGCTTCAGAGACTGAAGAGCGTCTCGGGGATCTCAGTCAGCCCGGACGGAAAGCGTCTGGCATTCTCTTATAGCGCGCGTCTCTGGGTCGTCAACCTGGATGGCACGAAGTTGCGGCAGCTAACACGGGGAGACCGAGAGGAATCCACGCCGGTCTGGTCACCGGACGGTCAGTTTATCGCGATGCGGTCGGAGACCTCGATGCTGGGGAATGATCGCCTGGACATTGTGCGTGTCGCCGACGGCAAAACGATCACAGCGGTAGATGCCCAGGGAAACAGCCGTACACCCGTTGGCCGTATCTCATGGCGGTAGCAGCCGCGCTGACCGGCGCGCTGGTCTCTGCACCGACCGGTCAGCGGGAAGGAACGCGAGTTGGAATACCGAACGCTGGGACGAACGGGCCTTTTGGGGAGTGTGATGGGACTGGGTTGCGGCGGTCATAGCCGCCTGGGCCTGCGGCAGGGCCGGAGCGAGGACAGCGCCGTGGCGGTCGTCCGGCGCGCGCTGGAGCTTGGGGTCAACGTTCTGGACACCGCCGAGGCTTACGGGACGGAACCCGTGGTCGGTCGGGCGATCGCGGAGGCATCGTCGTTTCTGCCGCGCGAGCGGATCATCCTTTCAACCAAGGTCTCCGTGGGACAGGGCGCGGCGCGGCGAACGGGACCGGAACTCCAGGAGGCGGCTCATGCGGGCCTGCGACGGCTCCAGACCGATTACGTTGATATTCTGCACCTTCACGCCGTTTCCGCGGACGACTACGAATACTGCCGAAGCGAGCTGGTTCCCGCGATGCAAGCGCTACAGGAAGCGGGCAAGGTCCGGTTTCTGGGAATCACCGAGGCGTTCGCGCCGGACCCGCAGCACCGGATGCTCGCTCGCGCCGTGGCGGATGACGACTGCTGGGACGTAGTCATGGCGGGCTTTAACCTGGTGAACCAGTCCGCGCGGGAGCGGGTCTTTCCGCACACGCTCGCCCGGCGGATCGGTGTTCTGGATATGTTCGCGGTCCGCCGGGCGCTGACAACGATGGACGCCCTGACAGCCCTGATGAGGGATCTGGCGGCAGGAGGTCTGCTGCCCGCCGCGGGGATCGCCGCCGCCGTCTTCACTCCCCAGGCGTTGCGGGACGCTCTTCAGACGGGGGGCGGCAAGGAGGACACCGCTGGCGAACCGGCAGACAGCTTGCCCGATGCGGCATACCGCTTCTGCCGCGACGAGCCGGGGGTGGATACGGTTCTGGTCGGCACGGGCAGTACCGCACATCTGGAGGCAAACGCCGCCTCGCTGTCGCGCCCCCCGCTTCCTCCTGCCACGACGGCCCTCCTGCGCGGATGGTTTGCCGGGGTAGACTCTGTTTCCGGCAACTGACGGCAACCAGAGCGAAGCCCCCTCCCCGCTTGTCAGCGCCCCGGTCTACTCCGCCGGGTCAGTCTGGTAGTGTTTCATCTCCTCGATGGCACCGAAGAACGGCTTGACGAGGGCGAAAAACGCCGCGAAGTCGGCGCTTTTGCGGAAGCCTTCCAGGTGACGCTCGACAGAGCGCCAGCGGATTAGCACCAAGAATCGCCGAGGTTCCTCAACCCCCCGAAGCACCTGGAAACCGTCGCAGTCCGGCGAGCGTTCCAGGAGAATCCCGGCTTGACGATAGGCCGCCTGAAACGCCTCCTCCTGTCCGTCCTCCACCTGGTAGCGGATCACTTCGGTCGTGGGAATCATTGGTTCTCCTTGTTCGGCGCAGGGAAGAAGGCGTCGAGGGTGAAGCCGGTCAGAAAACCGGGCATCGCATAATCCGGGTACTTGGTGAGCAGGGTTGTCTCGACGTCGGCGCGGCGACCGGAGCGCAGGGCGTCGCGGAAGTCGCGCAGGTAGCGCCGGTT
>JACMJB010000280.1 GCA_014380815.1 Armatimonadota bacterium | reverse complement strand
TCTTTCGGTACCTGCTGACCGGCGAGGGCGACACCGCGCCGGTGGTGCATGAGATCCTGCGGCGCGCCGAGCCGAATCCTGCCGAACGCCCCGCAATCCACGCAGCGATCTAGGACTGGTTGCAGGAAAAGCCCGCCCTTTCAGAGAACCACTGGTTACACCAGAGCAAGGACGATGGCACCGCAGACGGTCGCGCCATCGTCCTTTCCCATTTTCCGTCTCCCCATTTTCGTTCAGGAGGTCCCTTTCGTGAACCGTTCGTCCAATATCTCCGCCACCGCAGTATGGTCGCTTCTGGCGGGAGTTTCTCTCCTGTCCGCACCCGCCGCTCCTTGCTGGGCGCAAACCGCTTCCCAGCTTCCCGCCGCCAGCCCTTCCACGACTCCCCTGGCTGCCGCGCCCTCGACACTGATTCAGCAGATCGCGGAGCGCATCAAGCCCACTCTGGTGCGGATCCATGTGGTCGAGGGGGTCCCCAGCGAGGGGCGCGAATCCAAACAGGAGTCGTTTGGCAGCGGGGTCATCATCTCGCCGGATGGTTATGTCGTCACGAACCATCATGTCGCGGGCAAGGCCCGCTGGCTGTCCTGTACCCTCGCAAGCCGGGAAGAGGTCTCCGCGAAGCTGATCGGCACGGACCCGCTTTCTGATATCGCTCTGATCAAGCTCGATCTCCCCAAAGATGGCAGTCCGTATCCGGTCGCGGCGTGGGGAGCGTCGGGAGAACTGCGCGTCGGAGACCCTGTACTTGCGATGGGAAGCCCGCTTGCGTTTTCGCAGTCGGTCACCTCCGGTATCGTGAGCAACACCGAGCTAATTCTGCCCGCCGCGACTTTCGGGGACAGCACCATGACCCTGGACGGCGAAGATGTCGGCTCGATCGTCCGCTGGATCGGGCATGATGCCCAGATTCTGCCTGGCAATAGCGGCGGCCCGCTCATCAATCTCAGCGGCGAGATCATCGGGATCAACGAGATCTCGGTCGGTCTCGCGGGCGCCATCCCCGGCGACCTTGCCCGCGCCGTCGTCTCCCAGCTTAAGGCGGCGGGGCGCGTCACCCGTGCTTATACGGGCCTTGATCTGCAGCCGCGATTCCGAGAGGGCGATACGCTCGGAACCGGGGTCCTGATCGGCGGAGTCGTCGCGGGTTCTCCTGCCGCCCTGGCCGGAGTCAAGCCGGGTGATGTCCTGCTGACGGCAAACGGTGCGGCGCTTACCGCGCGGTTCCGCGAGCAGGTACCCCTCGCGAACCTTCAGCTTGCCCAGTTGCCCGTGGGAAAGCCGGTCGCGCTGACACTTCAGCGTGGCGGAGAGAAGCGGTCTGTCTCCCTGACCGCTCGGCCCCGCGACCCCGCCGAGGCTCCGTCTGTTGAGGTGAAAGGCTGGGGATTCACCGCCAGTGACATCACCCCCACCATGGCGCGGGAGGCACGCTACGCCAGCGTGGACGGCGCAATGGTGACCACTCTGCTCGCGGGCAGCCCCTCGGCGGAGGCGCAGCCCCCGCTGGAGGAGGGAGATGTGATCCTCGCGGTCGAAGGCAAAAAGGTGGCTTCTGTGAAGGCGCTCGAGGCGATCACGGAGGCCATCGCCCCGGTGGATGGCGGCACGCCGACGCTGGTAGAGGTACGCCGGGACGGTCAGCGGCTGCTAACGGTCATCAGTGTCAAAAAGCAGGCGTCGGATGACACCTCTGTCACCGTTCCCAAGGCCTGGCTGCCGGTCAAGGTGCAGGTGGTGACATCGAACCTGGCAAAGGCGCTCGGACTCCCCGAGGAGACCAAAGGGGTGCGCGTGACCCAGGTGTTTTCGGGCACGGCGGCGGGTGATGCCTCGGCGCTGAAAGTCGGAGATATTCTGACCCGGATAGATGACATCCCTATCGAGGCGAGTCAGCCGGAGGATGCCGATGTCTTCTCCTCGCTGATCCGGCAATACAAGATCGGCACGACCGCGAAACTGAGTGTGCTGCGGAACGCCAAGCCGCAGACGATCTCCGTGGTGCTGGCGCGTGGCCCAAAGCAGGAGCGAGAACTTGCCCGCTATACCGACGACGACTTCGGAATGACTATCCGCTCGGTCTCCTACGAAGACCGCGCTCGCAGGGGGGCGGGTCCCGATGAGAACGGCGCGCTGGTGGTCGGAGTCACCAGAGGAAGCTGGGCCGCGCTCGCCGGGCTGCAAGGGGGCGACATCATCCACCGGATCGCGGAGACGCCGATAGCCGATATGGAAGGTGCGAAGGCGAAGCTCCTTGCCCTCAAGAAGCAGAAGGCCGAAACGGTCCCATTCTTTGTCGGGCGCGGCGTCCATACCCGATTTGTCGAGCTAAAGACGGACTATGGCCTTGATGCGCCGCCCCCGGTCGCCAAAACAAGCCGCCGTCTGCCGACCCCAACCTCCAAGCCGTAACCCGCGCGCCGTCCAGAAGAAAGGCCAATCCATGTTCTCAATGCCCTCTGTATCCTCTGTATCCCTATCTCGTGTCGCTTTCGGGACCCTCCCCGTCGCCGTGGTGGTTCTGCTTGCCGCTGGTTTGCCCGGTCCACGCGTGGCTCGTGCGGATGCCACGGGAGACATGGCCCGCTCGCTGCTGGAGCGCAACAAGGGAGCCGCCATCACCTGCACCGTGGTCATCAAGGTCGCGGGGGGGCCAAACGGCGAGGAGAGCAACGGGGAACTGGAGGTCGAAGGGGTCGTGATTGATGCCTCCGGCCTGATCGTGGTCCCCAACACCTCCATTGATCCCACCTCGCTCTTTGCCAGCATCGCAGGCGAGGGCGCGATAGGCAATGTCACGTCCAAAGTCGTCAGCGTTCGGATTTTAACGACGGGCAGCGCAGAGATCCCCGCCAAGGTCGTTCTGCGCGACACGGACCGAAACCTGGCATTTTTGCGTCCGATCACCGCTCCGGCCACCCCTTTGCCGTTCGTGGATCTGAAGACGGCGGGTAAAGCCCAGGCGGGTGAGGCGGTCTTTGTGCTGGGGCGCATGGGGAAAACAGGCAACCGGGGAGCGGAGGTGGGTTTCACGCGGGTGACGGGGACCATCGAACGCCCACGGCTGACCTATGTGGTGCAGCCGCTGACCGGTGCGGGCAGTCCGGGGAATCTGGTCTTCAACGAGCAGGGACAGCCGCTTGGCCTGCTGGGTGTCAAGCTCTCGGTCGGCAGGCGCTCGGGCTTTGGCGGTCAGGACGTGCTGCAGATCGTGGTCCCGGTCGAGGATATCTTGGAGATCGGCGCCCAGGCACCGCAGGCAAAGGACGTTCGGGATGAGACCGTCCCCGCGAAAGCCACTCCCGCGAAACTGGCGGCTCCGGCAAAGAAGCCCGCGAAGTAAAGACATCGCCCAAAAAGTACGGCCTGGCAACGTCGGGATCAAGTCACCGCTCGTGCCAAGCCGCTTCCACAGCAAGTGGAGAGAAAAGGAGATCACACGCGCCGAGTATACGAAATTTCTCTGCCGAAGTCAAGAGTTTTTTCCGACATCTTTCGCTGATCGCGTTTGGTATAATCGAGGGGACGCGCCGCAAGGCTGCTCCGCGCCTTCGTATCCGTGAAAGGAAACGCACCGCCACTTGTGTGGAATCACCGGCTACGTAGGGCCTCGGCCCTGCGTCCGAACCGTCATTGATATGCTTCGCCGTCTCGAATACCGAGGCTATGACTCGGCGGGAGTTGCTGTTGCAGGACGCCCAACAGCAGCAGGAGACACCGATGTCGAGGTTGTGAAGGCAGCGGGGAAGCTGGCGGTCCTCGAATCGCAGCTTCACGATCATTGGGAGAAACAGGGGACCGCGATCGCGCACACCCGGTGGGCGACCCATGGCGGCCCCACCACCCCCAATGCGCACCCCCACTTCTCCAACGATGGGCGGATCGCCCTGATTCACAACGGCATCATCGAGAACTACCAGGAGCTGAAAGAGGACCTGATCCGCAAGGGCTTTCACTTCACGTCCGATACGGATACGGAGGTCCTGGTGCATCTCGTGGACCATGCTTTTCGCGCAGCGGGCGACATGGAAACAGCGGTCCGTGCGGCGCTGCGCCGGGTCACCGGAGCATACTCGATCGCTGTTGTCTCGACCCACGATTCGGAAACCCTGTATGCCGCCAAGACCGCCTCGCCGCTGATCTTGGGCCTGGGGGTGGGCGAGAACTTTCTGGCTTCGGATATTCCTGCCCTCATGCGCTACACCAAACGAGTGCTGGTTCTGGAGGATGGCGATTTCGCGGTTGTCACAAGGGACGCGGTCAGCCTGACCACGCTGGAGGGGAAGCCTCTGGTTCGTGAGGAGTTTCTGGTCACCTGGGATGAACAGACCGCAGAAAAGGGCGGCTACCCGCACTTCATGCTCAAAGAGATCTACGAGCAGCCGCGCGCCCTCGCGGATACCTTCCGGGGGCGCATCACCGACAGCGAATCCGTTCGTCTGACCGAGCTGGAGGGCTTCACCAAGGATCAGCTTGCCACCTTTACCCGCATCCAGATCGTCGCCTGTGGCACCGCTTATCATGCGGGCATGGTCGCCAAGCTGTTCTTCGAGAAACTGCTGCGCCGTCCGGTCTCGGTAGACGTCGCCTCTGAATTTCGGTACAGTGATCCGCTGGTCGGGCCGGATACCCTCTGCATTGTTGTCTCGCAGTCGGGGGAAACTGCCGATACGCTCGCCGCGCTGCGCGAGGCTCGGCGACTGGGCGCGACCATCCTCTCGATTGTGAACGTCGTCGGGTCGTCTATCACGCGCGAATCCCACGCGACCCTGTACACGCAGGCCGGGCCGGAGATCTGCGTCGCCTCCACCAAGGCGTATCTAACCCAGGTCGCTGCGCTGTATCTGCTCGGTCTGCACCTCGCGGGGGTCGAAGCGCGCCTCGACAGCGGCCTCCTGCGCAGCTACGTGCGGGACCTGACAATGCTCCCTGATGCCGTGGAAGAGGTGCTGGGCCGCGCGCTTCTGGTGGAGGAACTGGCCGCGAGGCTTGCCGAGCGCAAGACCTTTTTCTATTTGGGCCGCGGCTACGACTATGCGGTCGCTCTGGAAGCCGCGCTCAAGCTCAAGGAGATCAGCTATCTGCATGCTGAAGCGTACCCTGCCGGGGAGATGAAGCACGGTCCGCTGGCTCTGGTGGAAGCCGGGGTGGTCGTGGTCTGTTTCGGGACACAGCCGCACCTGTTCGAAAAGATGCTGTCCAATCTCAAGGAGGTATCTGCCCGCGATGGTCTGGTGGTCGCGGTGGTGCCGGAAAACGAGCACCGGGCGGACAGCGCGGCGGAATATGTACTGCGAATCCCGGCGGTGCGCCCCGAATACGCCCCGATCGTCGCCATTGTGCCAATGCAGCTTCTGGCCTACCTGGTCGCGAAGGCGCGTGGCCGCGAGATTGACCAGCCGCGCAATCTCGCGAAAAGCGTGACCGTCGAGTGATAACCGAACGGCTGGACCGTGAGGTACCAGCCGTTACATGAACAGAGCACCCAGTGCATAGGATTAGGAATGAAACGTTCGGAAGCAGACGCTATTTTGGATCGGTTCGCCGGAAAACGGGTGCTCGTCGCGGGTGACCTGATGGTGGATGAGTACATCTGGGGGCATGTGGGACGAGTCTCGCCCGAAGCGCCGGTTCTGGTGGTAGATGCCCAGAAGGAATCGTTCGTGCCCGGCGGCGCGGCGAACGTCGCGAACCAGCTACGCGCCCTCCAGGCGACGGTCGTCGTGGCCGGCGTTATCGGGGAGGATGATGCGGGCGCACGGCTTCGGGAAAGTCTGGAGTCTCTGGGGATCGAGACCGACGCCCTGATCGAGAGCCATGACCGCCCGACCACACGCAAAACCCGCGTGGTCGCCGGTGCCCAGCAGAACGCGCAACAGATCGTGCGCGTGGACCGGGAGCGCAGAGGCCCGCTGCCAGACGCGGTCGCCGAACGGCTGATCGCGGATGCCTCGCGCCTGCTGACGGACTGCGACGCTCTGTTGTTCTCGGACTACGACAAGGGCGTTCTGGGCCGGGCGACGGTCCGCGCCCTGGTGCAGGCCGCGCGCAGTGTCGGGAGCGTGGTCGTCACCGCGAACCCCAAGCCGCCTTCCGCTCGTTTCTACGAAGACGCCGATGTTATCACGCTTAACAAGTTCGAGGCCGATCAGGCGGCGGGCACGACGCGCTTTGAAGACGGGACAGAAGAGTCGTTTCATGCGGCAGGGGTACGCCTGCGCGAGTCGCTCGGCGTTCGGAACCTGCTGGTGACGCGCAGTTCGGACGGCCTGACGGTGTTCCGTCCCGATGGTTTCACGGATGTCCCCGCGCACCGGGTCGAGGTGTTTGATGGAACCGGCGCGGGCGACTCCACGATCGCTGCGTTGACCCTGGGACTTGCGGCGGGCGCGACCCTGATGGAAGCAGTCGCGCTGGGGAACGCCGCGGGCGGCGCGGTGGTGCGTAAGGCAGGGGTGGCCGCCGCCTCCCGTGACGAAATCGTGACGCTTTTCGGTCCGTAATGCGAGCGGCGGTGGTGGCCCCAAACGTTTCGTTCGGGGCCTCTTCGCCTTTGCTACGCGGGCTTAAACACAAGGCAGGAGTTGATCCCGCCAAACCCGAACGAGTTGGAGAGGATCGGCCCCCGTGCGAAGGGACGGGGACCCTCGGCCACATAGTCCAGATCACAGTCGGGGTCGGGCGTGATTCGGTTGGCGGTGCCCGGCAGAACGCCATGACGCATGGCCAGGCAGCAGAGCGCGGCCTCGAACGCACCGGTCGCGCCGAGAGCGTGTGCGTGAAGTCCCTTGGTCGCGAAGATCGGGGTCCGCCGCGCCTTCTCCTCGCCGAAGGCCAGCTTGATGGCGCGCGTTTCCGTGCTGTCGTTGAGCGAGGTGGACGACCCATGGGCGCTGATGGCCTCGATCTCGTCCATGGTCAGGCCCGCCCGCTGAACTGCCTCGCGCATCGCACGGCTGGACGCCGACGCATCCGTGCGGGGCGCGGTCATGTGGTGGCCATCATTGGTCAGGGAGTAACCTGCAAGCTCCGCATAGATCTGCGCACCGCGCTTTTCGGCGTGGCGGCGAGTCTCCAGAACAAACACCGAAGCGCCCTCCGCCATCACGAACCCGTCCCGATCTTTGCTGAAGGGGCGCGAGGCAGTCTGCGGGTCCTCGTTGCGAAGGCTCATAGCGCGGATCAGCGAGAAAGCTCCGAACGCAAGTGGGGAGAGCGGAGCCTCCGCGCCGCCCGCGATCATCACATCCGCCTCGCCCCGCTGAAGATAGTGCAGCGCGTTTCCCAGGGCCACCGGCGAGGATGCGCAGGAGTCTCCATTCGCGCTTGCCGGACCCGTAAAGCCATACTCGATGGCGATATTGCAGGACCCGGCCCCGGCGAAGATGGAGAGGGCAAGCAGGGGCGAAACCGCTCGCGGCCCGTCCTTGATAAACGCGACATGCTCTTTTTCCGCATACGAGATGCCGCCAAGAGCCGTCCCGATGCAGACCCCCACCCGGTCCGGGGGAACAGAGGAGGGATCAAGCCCGGCGTCGTCCAGGGCCATCGTCGCGCAGGCGAGCGCAAACTGCGAGTAGCGGTCGAATCGTCGGGCCTGTTTGGCGTCCAGGTACGTGCTCGGATCAAAATCGTTGACCTCAGCCGCAATATGGGTGCTGAACTGCGAGGGGTCAAACCGGGTGATCTGATCTACCCCGGAGTGTCCGGAAAGCGCGCCCCGCCAAAGCCCCTCCGCCCCGGTGCCGATCGGGGTCACCGCCCCAACCCCGGTGATAACAATCGCTTCCGCCGAATCCTGTTTTATGGCCATGGTCAAGCCTTTCCAGCGCGGCAATCGTGCGCCGCGTTTCCAACGACTGCGGTTGATCCGCCTCCGAGACTCACGTGGGTCTCTCTGTCGCTTCCGCTTCGGTGATCTGCTTGATGCGAGCGAGCGTTCTGCCCGCGATGTACGAAACAAACACCTGTCCAACGACACCCTGTGCGAACCAGTTTGTGAGCGGGGCGACTGGATACGTCAGCTCGTGAAAGATAACCACGCGAACGCCGCCCCCCTCACTCGCTGGAATCTCCTGGAGGACCCATTCCACGTACATACCTCGCGAGATACCGCCGGTATGAAAAAAGACGATGCGGTTCTCCTCTGGCAGGAGCACCTGGGAAGTCTGCCACTTGACCGGAAATCGGTCACGACGGGCAGCCATCTCTGCCTGTCGGACTCTGCCATCGTCGGAGAAGACAGTGACCCAGCGGTAGTGGGGAAGGATCTGGGGCCAATTCCCAATGTCGGAGCCAAGTTCGAAGATGCGGCGAAGCGGGGCGTGAATCGTTATCTGGTTTTCGGTGTGCATGGTTAATGAAGAAAGTGAGGCAGCATCACTCTGGCTCTCGGGAAGTCATGGAGCCGGGGACCGAGGGGCGTGCGTACCCCAGTATACCCGCTTCACCCGCTTCTTTGCCCCTCAGCCCGGCACGGCAACCACCGCCGCCCCATCGCTGGTAAACGAGATCTCTGTTCGAAGTGCCTGGTCGGTGCGGTAAACCGCCGCGCCCGATGCGGAGAGGCGCTGAAGGGTTTCCGCGTGGGGATAGCCGCCGCTGTTTTGCGCTCCGACGCTCAGAACCACAAAATCGGGTGAAACCAGCCGCAGCAGCTCCGGCGAGGATGCCTCGCGAGTCCCAAAACGCGAAATACGCAGCCAGTCCGAAGCCAGGAGCGGGGAGCCGCGAGCGATCAGCGCATCCTCACCGGCCCGCTCGGTCCCACCCGCAAACAGGAAACCAGTCTGGCCCCAGCCGATCCGAACGACCAGAGAATTGTTCGCCGCGGCGGGGGACACCTCTATGGCCGGATCTGTCGGTGCCAGAATATCAATCGCCACGCCGTCGAGACGCTGTTGATCTCCCGCGCGCACCCGCAGAACCGGGGTCTGTTTCGCTGCAAGCTGACGGCGGACTTCGTCGTGAAGCTGATTGATGGCGGGGCCACCGGGTTCCAGCACCTTGTCAACAGGAAAGGCGCGCAGGATCGCGGGGATGCCGCCCAGGCTCTCGGCGTACGGGTAAGGAAGCAGCAGCAGATCAATGCGCTCCGCTCCCGCTCGGCGGAGAGATTCGACCACGGCTCTGCCCGCCTCTGGTGGGCCACCCCCAAGGAGAACGAATCTGCCGCCTGGCGTCCGTACCCAGGCGGCTTCGCCGTGCCCGACATTGACCACGGTCACCTGAAGCTGCTTCGACGCCACAGCCCTTTTCCCCCGGTATTCCCCCAGCCCAAAACCGAGCAGGGCAGCCGCCAGCGCCAGCACAAGAAGCGCGAAGGCAGGCAGAGCAAAGCGCCGCACCCGCATCCGCTCCGTAACTGGGGTGGTTTCAACGTCCGTGTCTATCGGTGGGGTGGCGGGCATAACGGTTCGGCGCAGGAAGGGCAGCTATTTGCCGTTCGATCGTCCGCTTTCGGTTAGATGGTAGGAAAGGACCGCCAGTTCCTGGAGAAAGGAGACATTCCGCACCACGACATCTCGAGGCACCTTCAGCAGAACCGGCGCAAAATTCAAAATGGCGCGAATTCCATGCTCCACGGCGGCATCCGCGGCAGACTGCGCAGCGTTGGCGGGAACCGCCAGAATCGCCATTCGCGCACCGACCACCTGGTTTACTTCCCCGAGCCGCTTGAAATCCACGATGTCCATACCCCAGAGTCGTTTTCCTACCTTGGCGGCATCGGAATCAAAGGCAGCGACAATCTGAAATTTATGCTCTTTGAGGCCAGGATAACCGACCAGGGCCGAACCGAGGTTACCCGCACCGATCAGCAGGATCGGCTGCAGCTTGTGAATGTGAAGGATGCGAGCGATCCACGCCTCCAGCTCCCGCACATTGTAGCCGACACCGGGTTTGCCGAACTCCCCGAAATAGGGATAGAAATACGAGAGATCCTTGCGGAACTGCGCCGCCGAGATGCCCGTATGCTCCTCGATCTGCGAAGACGAGACGGTCTCCACGTCGGAGACGCCCAGGTCAATCAGACAGCGCAGGTAGGTCGTCAGACGTTCCAGCGTTGGGACGGGCACCTTCGCGGTCAGTGCGGGGTTGGTCTTCTCGGCAGGGGTGCCGGGGGCGGTATCCGAGTCGGACATAATGTCATTATACCCGACAGACCTGCTACGGCAGGAGGACAAGGCAGTCGCGATGGATGACTTCCACCGGTGTCTGCGATCCACCACCGGCTTGTCCCAGCGCACCAGCGACCGCCGTCGTCGCGCAGCCCGCAATGCTTGCGACACTTTGACGGGAATATTGCGTCAGCCCGCGCGCAAATACGGCCCCCGTCTCATCCGCCACCGCCACCAGGTCGCCAGGGGAGAAATCGCCTTCCGCCCGCACGACCCCCACCGGAAGCAGGGATCGGCCTTCTTCCTCAAGAACGCGCCGGGCACAGAGGTTTACCACAACGGTCCCGCGCGGCTCACCGGATGCCCAGGCAAGCCAGCGCTTCCGGGCGGAGGGACGGGTAGAGGCGGCAGGCGCAAAGTAAGTGCCCGCGCCGCTCACCTGGTCCAGACAGTCGGAGATCACCCCGGGGCGTCGGCCCTGGGCGATCCACATCGCGGCGCCCGAACTCGTGGCGATTCGGGCGGCGGCGAGCTTCGTGCGCATCCCGCCCGTTCCGCCCGCACTGCCGATTCCGCCCGCCATCGCAAGGGTCTCGGCATTCAGAGCGGCAACGCGTTCTACCAGCCGTGCATCCGGAAAAGCGGTCGGATCTCTATCGAAAAGTCCCGCGACATCGGACAGGAGCAGTAGGGCGTCGGCGTCCAGAAGAGACGAGACCAGGGCGGCCAGCGTATCGTTATCGCCGACTTTGATCTCGTCGGTGGCGACGGTATCGTTCTCGTTGACGATGGGAAGCGCGCCCGCGGCAAGCAGTGCCTCAAAGGTGTTGCGGGCATTGACGTAGCGGGCGCGGCTCCTCAGATCGTCGCGGGTCAGCAGCACCTGCCCGACCGCAATCCCGTAGTTGGCGAAGACATCGGCGTACCGCGCCATCAGGACGCCCTGTCCGACGCTTGCCGCCGCCTGTTTTTCGGGGATCGTGCGCGGGCGGTGGGTCAGCTTCAGCCCGCTCATCCCCGCCCGGATCGCTCCGGAAGTCACCAGAGTGACCTGGCGCCCGCGCTGTCGCTGCTCCGCGATCTGGGCAGCAAGTGAGTTGATGAATACCCGATCCGGAAGGGTGCTTTCACCGCCGCCGGTCAGAGTAGAGGTCCCCACTTTTACCACGATGCGTCGAAATTGCATTTCGAGACAAGTATAGCATGAGTCCATCGCCGTATTCGCAGGCTAGAACAGGGACATCTGCTGCTGGCCGGGGGGCAGAGCATTCGGAAGTCCCAGTCCGTCCCGCAGGAGCGCGATGGTGCCCGGCGCGTGTCCCTCGAAAAAGTTTCGGACATAAACCAGCAGCGGCGGCTCGGAATCCGGGACCGCCCGCCGCGCCTGGTCGAGCCGAGCCGCCCAGGCGGTGACCTCCTCGCTTCGGTCCATCTGCCGCTCGTCAAACCGGGCGACCGAGTTCTCCGTTCCGAGCAGTCGCACATACCGCAGCGGTCCTCCAAGGTCCACGCGCTCCGTGGTGGCACAGGCGACACCGCGCTCCGCCAGTTCCTGCGCCGTTGTCGTCCCGGCCCAGGAGCCATCGCGAAACTCGATCACCCAGGGCAGCGGCTCCCTGCCGCCGCGCCGCGACAAGATGCCATCCAGAAACGCACGAAGTGTCGGCTTCTCCTCCGGGGAGAAATCGGGGGGAAGCTGAAGCAGAAGGCCGCCGAGCTTTGGACCCAGATGGTCCCGTAACAGGCAGCCGAAATCCAGAGCTGCTTCCGCCGCGCTGACTAAGCGGCGTTCGTGGGTGATGGCGCGAGGGGCTTTTGCCGAGAACAGGAATCCACTGGGCGTTTGGGCAGCCCACCCGTCGAGTGTGGAAGAGCGAGGAACCCCGTAAAACGTCGAGTCCAGCTCAACCGTCGAAAAGATCTTTGCGTATTCTTCCAGGAGTCTCGGGGCCGCGGTTCCCGCCGCATAAAACGGACCTTTCCAGTCGTCATAGCTCCAGCCCATGGTGCCGGTACGGATTTCCTGCATGATTTTAGTCTATCGCAGCGGTTGGTTCGAGGTGTATGACAAAAATCTGGTTCCGCCAGTCCGAGGTCGGAGAGAGCGAATCCGGTACACGGCGAAGATAGGCGATCTTCGTGTTATCCGGGGAAAAAACGCAGGCAAGCGGCAGGGGAGCGCGCGCGAGATCGGTCCGTGGGGTGAGACGATGGGATTGACCCGACGCCACCTCCACGACAAAAACGCTGTTGTCGGCGGCATAGGCGAGGAACCGTCCCTCCGGACTCCAGGTGAAGGCTGAGGCCACGCCCCACGGGTCATGGGTGACCTGTGCGGGCAGTCCGCCGCTGGGAGACACCGTCCAGATCTGTGGGTAGCCGCTCTCGTCGCGCATCAGGCAGGCGATCCGCGAACCCTCCGGCGAGCTTCGCAGCCAGTGTCGCGGCCCGCAGATGCCGGGAAACCGGCGGCCTGTGGTAAACGTCAGGCGTCGCTGCCGGGTCCCAGATGGTGGGGCGGGGCGCAGAATCGTCGTCCCCTCCAGCAAGTCGTTCCCGTCAGCAGCCGTCAGGTCATCTGGCAGATCCACGATAAAGACCTCGCAGACAGGTGCCCCATCAGGAGCACGGACCATGCCCTGAAATGCCAGTGCCCGCTTCTGATGGGTGCCATCCTCGCGCCGGTAGCCATCGGTGCCTACCCACCCTTCCTCGCAAGCGCGCTGAATCGCATCGGAGCCGGGTGCCGGGTCAGCGGTAGTCCGGGTCACCAGAACGGAAAAAGCAGTGCCGTCGTGATTCCGTGGGTGCGACTTTGAGACGGCGATGGGAACCCCGACAAGGCTGACGCCGATATTTCGCTGGATGGTGCTTGGCAAGAGCGCATCGTCGTAGGTGAAGCTGACCAGCGCGCCGTCCGGGCTGTACATATGAACGTGCGAGCCGCCCCGAAGTGCGCCGGGCGTGAAGGGCGGAATCAGATCGCGAGCTTCCAGGCTCCGCGCAACGCCGGGTCGGTCCACCTCCACCCAAACGCCCTGCCGATGGGAGGGTCCATACTGCCAGTCCGGTGTCGGATTCTCCGGACCGAGAATGAAGAGGACTCGGTTCAGTGCCGGGTGGTAGGTCGCGACGCCGCAGTGCGCGCCATTCCGCGCCGTGTAAACCGTCCGGACCTCGCCCGTCGTTGCGTGAACCCGCTCGATGGACGTGCCATCGAACTCGCTGCCCTCCGTATCAGAGCGTGTATCATAGACGATCCACTGGCTGTCCGGGGACCAGACGGCGGCATTGGTGAGAATCCGTCCCCCCGGCCCCTGCGTCACCTGTGCTTCCCTGGGCTGCCACTGCGTGATCCCCATGATCCCTGGCTGCTACAGGGGGCGAAGCGGGGCCAGTCCCACTCCAGCCGGTCGCGAAGGGGGAGGAGCTTCCGCCTCTTCCTCCACCGCTGGTGCCGAAACCTCCCCTGCATCGAAAAGGCGCAGGGCATTTCCCGACAGAATGCGTTCGCGATCCTCGGCGTTCAAAGAAAGGTCGTTCAGCATTCCGAGGACCGCCGCGGGATCTGTGGCGGGAGCACCGGAAGCAAAGAGCAGCTTGCGCGCGCCACCCAGCGTATCGAGGGCATATTCAATCTTTTCTGGCGTCAGTGCCCCGGAAATGTCGAGGAACAGGTTCAGGGGCTTTGCCGCCAGGTCAACCGCTTCCCGCCACTCGTCGCCCCCCATGCCCGAGGCGATCACCCGGATTCCGGTTCCTACCTCCTGGGCGATGCGAACCGCTTCGTACATCGCTTCGGCGGACTGCGTTTCGACCAGAAGGGGGCGCGAAAAACGCCGGTAAGCCGTGATGACCTCCTGAGCGCTTCGGAGGGTGACCGGGACGCCGGAGACAGGGTCTGCATACAGGGCCGCGCCGACGAACGAGCGGCTGCTGCCAAAATGCCGCCGAAGCTGAGTGTTGGCGTCCTCCACGCGATCCGGATGCAGCACCAGCCACCCCCGCAGCGAAACATCTTCCGTCGCTGCAAGCGCGCCCGCCAGCGCATCGTTGCCGGCGACGGGGTCATACCGGGCCGCCAGGTCCGAGGAGACAAAGGCGGTGGTGATCCCGCGCTCGCGCAGGGCAGCGCGAACTGCGGAGGGGTCTCCCCAGTTTGGCGCGAACGCGGTCGCGCCGAAGATACAGTGAACATCCACAATTCGTTCGCTCAAGATCCGCCTCCGCTGCCGGGTCGCGCGTTTAGCAACCGCCGGGCGTTATCGCCCAGAACCTTCGCGGTATCCTCTGGGGACATCGCGGACTGCCGAATGAGGGCGAGTGCGGCACCGAGGGAGCGATTGGGTGCCCCTGACGCGAAGACCACCCGCTCTGCCCCCAGTGCGGAAACGGCGAGCGTCACCTCGCCAACGCCCCGCAGGCCGTTTGTCGCGAGGTGGATCTGACCCTGGAGCGTTTTCGCGACCGAGATCGCCTCCATCAGCGTTTCGCCGGAAACGTTCCCCAGCAGAATCGGCGCGGGGTAGCTGGTCTCCTTCAGCACCGTGAGCACCGCGGTCGCATCGCCGGGCCGAGCCGCTTCCCACCAGACCGGGATCGCCGCCGCCGCCGCCCCCCCAAGCTGCGCGAGGGTTCGGAGCAGCTCCGTCAGCGGGGCGTAGGGAAGAGGGTACCGCTGCATCGCGGGCAGAAGGGCCAGGACCCGCGCGCCTCCGCCGGTCCGCTCCGGGTTGGGGCGGCGTGGGTCCAGAAGGGCCGCGGGAATCAGAACCCCAGCATTTGCCGCGACCTCCTGCTGCGTTTCGCGGTTTCCCTCAGCGGCATCAAAGTAAACGGCACGAGTGGAGAGGGTCACCGAAGTCCCGACCTGGTGCTGCCCCATCGCTGCCTTCAGCGGGCCAGTCCCCGCAGGGGTCATCGCTCCCCGGGACGGATGCGGTCCAAATAAAGTGAAAAAATCCAGGATCCCAGAATCAGCCACGAGCAATCTCCACCGCGTGCGCCAGGCGAGCCAAAACCCGCTCGCTGCCCATCGCCCCCATCGCGTCAAAAAGACTTGGTCCGACCTCGCGCCCTGTCACCGCGACCCGGACGGGGTGGGTGAGGTCGCCCTTTTCCCGTCCGTGCTTCTCGCCCGCCCCGCGGGTCGCCGTTTCCACCGTCTCGGCATCCCAGTTCTCGACTTCTCCAAGTGCCACGGCTACATCGGTCAGGTATTCCGCCACACCTACCTTCTTTAACCATTTGGCGACGCTTTTGTCCGCGTACTCCGGCAGGGGATAAAAGAAGAAATCGGTGAGACCAGGTATCTCATCCAGCGTCTTCAGCCGCTCTTGCTCCAGCACGATCACGGACGCCGCATAGGTCCGCTCGCTCGGCGTGGGATCAGCGGGGAGTAGCTTCGCCGCGATCAGGTAAGGCAATGCGCGCTCGACCAGTGCCGCAGGGGAGAGGTGGCGCAGATAGACGCCGTTCAGCCAGGTCAGCTTATCCCGGTCGAAGAGCGCGGGGGATGCCGAAATACCCTCCAGGTTGAACCGGCGGGTGATCTCCTCGCGGGTCATGACCTCGGTGTCGTCTCCAGGCGACCAGCCTGTGATTGAAAGATAATTGAAGACGGCATCTTCCAGATAGCCCTGGTCCAAAAGACCGATGACCGGCTCGCCGTTCGGCTTGTAAATGGTCCCCTTGACCGGTGGCGCACCGGTGCGCTTCGAGAGTTTTTTGCGGTCATTGCCCAGTACGTTCGGCGTGTGAACAAAAATCGGTGGCTCCCAACCGAAAGCATCAAACAGGCAGACATGCTTGGGCGTGGACGAGATCCATTCCTCGCTGCGCAGTATATGTGAGATCGCCATGTCGTGGTCGTCCACCATGGAGGAAAAGTGATAGGGCGGGAAGCCGTCGCCCTTCAGGATCACGAAGTCGTCCTGAGTCCTGGCATCCCACACCGTCTCTCCGCGCAGGGCGTCCACGGTTCGAATCGGGCCATCCGTCGGCATTTTGAAGCGGATCACCGCCGACTCGCCACCTGCGACCCGGTCCCGCGCCTCGCCGAGCGGGTAGTTGCGGTACTTGCCATTGTAGCGGAACGGCTCCTTGCGGATGTCAGCGGCCTTGCGCATCCGGTCCAGATCCTCCTTGGTCTCGAATGCGTAGTATGCCTTGCCCTCCTCGAGTAATTGGTCGAGCAGTTCCCGGTAGCGTGGCAGGCGCTGCGACTGGAAATAGGGACCGTAATCGCCGCCGTGGTCCGGAAGAAGCGCGGGGTCCACGACCCCGTATTTTTCGGCATCGAGCGCGGCGACGCTGGCCTTGTCCGGCCCTTCGTCGTAGCCGATGCCAAGCGCAAGCAGGGACCCGATAATATCAGCCAGGGAATTTGTGACCAGACGCGCCTGGTCGGTATCCTCGATCCGCAGAATGAAGTCGCCGCCAAAACGCCGGGCCAGCAGGAACGAGAAGAGCGCGGTGCGAAACGCGCCGATGTGCAGGAAACCGGTCGGGCTGGGCGCAAAACGGGTCCGCACCCGGCGCGTGGGCGCGGTTAAATCGTGTGAAGTCATCGGCACTAGGATACCGTGCCGCCCGTCAGGGTGTCAATTCCGCTCTCTCCGCCGGGGGGGCGTCTGCACGGTAGGTCGTTTGTTCCTCCAGTCGTCGGCAGCAGTGGGCGGCCAGGTGCGCGTAATCGGCGGCGATCTCGTCCCGTCCGCGCGGACGCAGGGCATAGACACCGCGCCCCTCGCGGTCGAACCAATCATAGACGTTCCTGAAGAGGATATTCTGCGCCTTAGGGCCAGCGCCGAGTGCCCGCAGCCGGGTTGGGGTCATCGGACCAAAACGGTCCAGACAGCAGGCGATAAAGACAGCCTGCTCGCGGTAGGCAGTCACCAGTTTGCGCCCCGTCGAGCCGCCGACATTGTAGTTCGCCGAGCGTCCGGCAATTTCGCGCAGGACCGCTCGGCGGGTTTTGGCGCTGCGGCGTGGCTTCGGGTAGGAGACCGGGTGAAACAGGACCTCGACCGTGGCGGGTGCGTCCTCATGGGTCGGAAAGGTCACGATCATCAGACCGATCTCCAGCCGCTTTAGCAGGTGCTCGATGCTGCGCCAGCGCTTCGCATAGCGGTCCCGCCGGGCCAGGTCGCCCTCGGCGGGAAGGGCGACATACACGCTGTCGGCCATCTTCTGCCGGTCGGTCGCCTGAATCAGTAGGTCGGTCGTGAAGCCCTTCTTCAGCTCGATCACAATCAGGTCATCGTCCTTGATTGCCGTGATATCGCAGCCGCGCACCTCGCTCCGCACCGTGTAGCCATTGGCCTCAAGATAATCCTGAACCGGCGCGGCAAGATCGCACTCCCGCCGTTCCGGTTTCGGAACCGCTTTCTTCCCCGTCGAACGCATGTTCTATTCTACAGTGCGTTGGCGCAGGATCGCCCGCACCGGCGAGCCGTCGGCGCCGACAATCCGCTGCGGCAGTGCGATCAGCTCGTACTCGCCCGCCGGCACCTCGGAGAGATTCAGAGACTCCAGGATGCGTATTCCCGCATCGTTCAACGCGTGGTGAATCGGGAGCGTTTTGCTGTCAATCTCATCCACGGAGGGAACATCCACGCCGACAAGGATGGCACCGCGCTCCGCCAGAAGCGTGACCGCCGCGTGGGTGAGCGTCGGCACGGCCTGGGGGAAGACCCGGTGGTCCGTCCACGCCCCGGTCTTTATCAGGACCCGAGGTGTCCGCGAAAGGTCGAGGCCGACGAATGTCTCCGGCCCAATCGGGTCTTGACGGATCGCCGGAACCACGAGCGCCGGTCCGAGATACGGCTCCAGGGAAAGCGCCTCGATACTCGCTGCCGAATCGCTGAAGTGGAAGGGGGCGTCGGCATGAGTGCCGGTATGCACGCTCAGGGTGATCGCTCCCACATTCACCGCCTCGCCGTTCTGAATCTTCATGTCAAGATGAAACGAAAACGGCGTATCTCCCGGCCACACGGCAAGGTCTTCCGTGACCGGAATGCTGATGTCATAGATCGTCATGGCACCAATCCTCTCGCGTTCTGCGTCGTTTCGTAGGCTCCCGAATCCAGAATGTCCCGGAGCCGCCGTACGGCCTCCCAGCAATCCTCAAACGAGGTGTAGAGCGCGACAGGCGCAAGGCGGATAAGGTTGGGTGGACGGAAATCGGGTACCACCCCCTCGCGCCGCAGGGCGCGGCTCAAGGCCGCCGCCGCCGGGTGCAACAGGGCCAGATGACCGCCCCGCCGCTCCTCCTCGACCGGCGTAGCAAACCCGACCCCGAATGGGGATAGCTCCGCGGTGACCACGCGCCGCAGGAAGTCCGTCAGGGCGAGCGATTTGGTGCGAAGCCGCTCGCTGCCTGCTTCGTGATGCACGTCCAGAGAGCCGGAAAGCGGGGCGAGACTGAGAATATGGGGGGTGCCGATCTGGAGCGCCCCTGCGTCTTCGGCGGGGACGAGGGTGTGCGCCATATCGAACTGCCGGTCTTTGCGGGACGAGAACCACCCGGCGAGACCCGGTGACCTCCCGTGGTGACGCCGGTTCAGGAACAGCCCCCCGACCGCACCGGGTCCCGCGTTCAGATACTTGTAATGACACCAGAAGGCGAAGTCGGCCCCCCAATCCTCCAGCGCATGCGGCACGGCACCAATGCTGTGCGAGCAGTCCCAGCCAATCACGATCCCCCGCCGCCGCGCCTCGCGGGTCACGGACTCCATCGGAAGAAGCTGACCACTGGTATAGACGACGGCGGGTAGGA
>JACMJB010000045.1 GCA_014380815.1 Armatimonadota bacterium | reverse complement strand
GCCGCGATTGACCGCGTTATTGATGCCTCGACGCTCTCGGTTTCGGACACGGAGCAGACGCATGCCGCCCGCGATGATGTCGCCGAACTGGTGCTGGAAACCGATGTTCCGCTCGCCCTGGACCCCCATGAGGCGGTCGCGCTGACGGGACGGTTCGTACTGGTGGATAACCGGATCACGGCAGGGGGGGGGATCGTCCTGGAACCGGTGGTCGCCCGCCCGTCCGGCAAGAGCGACAATATCACCCAGAGCCAAGGGCAGGTAACCAGCGGGGACCGGGCGCGGCGCAACCGGCACCGGGGCGCGGTTGTCTGGCTGACCGGCCTGTCCGGGGCAGGCAAGTCCACGATCGCGCATTCGGTGGAGCGGGTGCTGTTTGAGCGGGGACATCAGGTGACCGTGCTCGATGGCGATAACCTGCGCTTCGGCCTGAACGGGGACCTCGGCTTTTCGCCGGGCGACCGCGAGGAGAATATCCGGCGGGTCGCCGAAGTGGCCCGCCTGTTCGCGGACAGCGGGCAGATCGTGGTCACCGCGCTGATCTCGCCCTACCGGGAAAGCCGGGCGCGGGCGCGGGCGATCGCTGCCGCGGCAGAAGTGCCGTTTATCGAGGTGTTTGTCAAAGCGCCGCTCGAAACCTGCGAGGCCCGCGATCCCAAACAACTCTATCAGAGGGCGCGGGCGGGCGAGATCAAGGATTTCACCGGCATTGATGCCCCCTATGAGGAACCGGAACAGCCCGAAGTCGTGCTTGACACCGCGTCACGGACACTCGGGCAGGTGACCTCTCTGCTCGCCGAGGCTGTTCTTACTCGCGTGAGGCTTTGAGGAGCACGATGCAGGATATTCCCATCACCAGCGAGCACCTGACCCTGGGGCAGTTTCTGAAGCTAGCGGGGCTGATCGGGTCCGGGGGCGAGGTGAAAACGTATCTGATGGAGACCTCGATCCAGGTCAATGGCGAGCACGATAACCGTCGGGGGCGCAAGCTCTTCCCCGGTGACATCCTCGTCGTCGAGAAGGGGGACCCGTTCCGGATAGTCGGAATGGACCCACAGGACTTGTAAACGCTGTGATACTTCCCAAAGACCGCGACCCTCGCCTGATCACCATTCGCCGAGGGGGTACCCTCACAGATCCCGATCACCATCTTCTCACCCTGTGGGCCGCCGTGTGTGCAGAGCATGTGCTGCACCTCTTCGAGGCGATGCGGCCCTCTGACCTGAGACCACGACAGGCTATTGAGCAGGCTCGGGCGTGGGTACGCGGCGAAATCAAGATGTCGCAGGCGCGCGCCGCTGCTGGGGCTGCAAACTCCGCCGCCAGAGACTTGAGTGGAGCCGCCCGCCATGCCGCCTACGCCGCCGGGCAAGCAGCCGCAGTCGCACATGTTGCCGCACACGACCTCGGTGCAGCGGCCTACGCTATCAAAGCGGCTCGCGCGGCCGTCCCGGAAAGCCAAGGCGAAAGCGCGGGGCGGCTCGAGTGCCGGTGGCAGCGTGAACAGCTCCCCATCGAAATTCGTGAACTGGTCCTTGATGATCAGCGGCAGCGAAATGACATCTGCTGGTTTGTGTTCGACTGCTAACATTTCTGTGATCGCTGGCGTTGAAGTTTCTACAGCCGGACTGCAAAGTCCGGCCCTTTTTTTACGTCTGAATAAAACATTTGTTTTCTTTTTCGGGTAATCCGCGCTTATAGTAAGCAGGGGGAAGAAGACAGCTATGGACAGTGGACAGAGCGACACGCAGTATTGCAGCGTGCCGCCGCTTGTGGGAGAGTGCGTCGCGGCGGGGTTTCCATCGCCTGCCGAGGGACTGGTAGAGCGGCGGCTCGACCTGAACGAGACGCTGATTCGGAACCCACCCTCGACATTCTTTGTACGCGTTGCCGGAGACTCGATGGTTGACGTGGGTATCCGCCAGGGGGATCTGCTGGTGGTAGACCGGGCCATCGAACCACGAGACAAGCAGATCATTGTCGCGCGTTGGGGGGAAGAGTTCACGGTCAAACGGTTGCGGCTCTGGCAGGGGGAGGTCTGGCTTGTCCCGGAAAACGCCGAGTATTCGAAGCTCGAGGTAACCGGAAGTCCGGACTTCGAGATCTGGGGCGTCGTGACCGGGGTCGTTCGCTCCCTTCTTCGCCCCTTTTGATGCCGTATCTGATCGTGGACTGTAACAACTTTTACGTCGCCTGTGAGCGCGCCTTTGATGCGCGCCTCGTCGGCAGGCCGGTCGTAGTCCTGTCCAACAACGACGGATGTGTTATCTCACGCTCGCCAGAGGCCAAGACAATGGGCATCCCGATGGGAGCGCCCGCATTTCAGTGGCGAAGGGTGTTTCAGCAGGGGAACGTCGCCGTGCTGTCGTCCAACTATACGCTCTACGCGGATATGTCCCACCGCGTCATGGACACCCTGTCCCGGTTCACGGATTGTTTGGAGATCTACTCGATTGACGAGGCATTTCTGGAGATGTCGCTGTCTGCGTCGGAGGCGGTCCACGCCGCCCGCGATCTGCGACAGACCGTGCGGCAATGGACGGGAATCTCGGTCTCGGTCGGGTTGGCACCCACCAAAACCCTCGCCAAGCTTGCGAACCATCAGGCAAAGCAGGAGCCGTCACGCGGCGGCGTGTTCTGCTTTGTCTCCGAGCCGTTCCCGGATCAGCTGCTTGCCTCCACCGAAGTAGAGGCGATCTGGGGAATCGGGCGGCGGCTGGGGGCGCGGCTTCGTCAGCAGGGGGTCGAGAACGCGCTGGCGCTGCGTCAGGCATCGCCCTCCTGGGTGCGTCGGTACCTGACAGTCACCGGCCTGCGGACCCAAATGGAGCTGCGCGGCATCTCCTGCATCTCTCTGGAGTCGGTTCCCGCAAAACGCACGATTACCTGCTCACGGAGTTTCGGACACTTGGTATGGGAACTCGCCGATCTTCGCGCGGCGGTTGCCTGGTTTGTCGATCACGCCGCGCGAAAGCTGCGCCGCCAGCATTCCGCCACCGGTCTGATCCAGGTCTTTCTGCGAACGGACAAGCACCGCACCGACCTGCGCCAGCGCTCCGTTTCGGCAGCGGCAACTCTCTCCCTTGCGAGTGATTATACGCCTGACCTGATCGCCGCCGCGCACCGCGTGCTGGAAAGCATCTACGCTCCCGGTTTCGGCTACCTGAAAGCTGGTGTGCTGCTCTGCGACCTGTGTCCGAAAGGGGAACGACAACTCAGCCTGTTCGACCCCGCCGGCGGTGATCCTGACCAGCGGGATCGCCATCAGAGGCTTATGGCGACCGTGGACCATCTCAATGATCGCCTCGGGCGTGGAACGGTTTTCCTTGCTTCGATGGGTGTGGAACGCGGGTGGCAGGGGCGGCAGGCGCGGCGCTCCGCGCGATACACGACCCAGTGGCGCGAGCTTCCGGAAGTCCGCTGAGACCCCCCGGATGCCTCCCGAAAAGCGGCTCCTGCCCCGTTGACTCCCCCCGAGACCATGATATAATTGGACTGTGCAAAGGCCCCCTCGGGGCCTTTGGCTTGCGGGTCGTTAGCTCAGGGGTAGAGCATCGCCCTTTTAAGGCGAGTGTCGTTGGTTCGAGACCAACACGACCCATCTGTTTCTCTTCCGGGAGACGCCCCTCCGCGATTTGACTCGCGCTCTCCCGGACTTCACTTTCCCTGCCCTCACCTGGCCCCGCCCCGCCGTTTCTCTGTATGTTTATCCCTGTCTGCTTGCTGGGCAGATTTCTCTCAATCCGTTGCGGGTAAAATTAGTAAAAATATTTACTAAATCCGGCGTTTTAGGGTCACTCCCGTGCTAAAATAGGTATATCTTTCACACCTTCGTGTTTCGTGGCTCGGTGCTCGGTGCCGTTATCGCACCACAGGCCCGTTGGCGTGCCAGGGGGAAACCATGCGCTCCTTTTTTGCCAGTCTTTCCATCATCACAGCCGCCCTTTGCGTGTCCGCAACGTCTGCTTTCGCTCAAACCTTCGACTTCGAGGGTCAGCGGGCAACCTCTACTCCCGGAGCCCCGACTGGCAGCTACACAGTGCTGACCGAGACTGCGGGGGGAGTGACCCTGACACTGTTTCGGGAAGGCAATACCCCCTTCGATATTGCGACGGCCAGTCCCAATGGCAGCCAGTTCCCGCCGATTTTCGGCGCTCGGACTCTGAACCCGTTTGCGAACACGGTCGGCAGCGCGTTCATCGGCAATTTCTCGGCCCCGCTGTCTGGGGTATCCGTGCAGTTCGGAGACTTCCCCCCGCGCGCCGGCTTGCGCGGCGACGAAGATGTCTTTACCCTGCAGGCGTTTAGTGGGGCGGATGCCACGGGAATCTCGCTGGGAAGTACCACTGTGACCTACACCGCGGCGCTAAATTTCTCCAACGACATCGGTGTGGCGTCGCTTTCTGGTCTGCCCGGCATCCGAAGCATTCGCTTCATCGGGGGGTCAGTTCCCGGCCCTAACAGCGTCTATTATGACAACATCCGTGTGACGCTTGCCCCGGACCCGGTTCCGGAGCCGGGCGCGGTCCTTTCCTGCCTGATGCTCGCGGGAACGGTCTGCGTGGGCCTGGTGCGAGGCCGCCGCCTGCGAACCGCTGCCGGGGAACTGAAGAGCGCTTCGTAAATACGCGCCCCGCCCCGCACGGCCACCCCAGGGAATACCGCTGAAAGCCCCGCCCTCACAAATAATGAGGGCGGGGCTTTTCTGCTTCACCGCGAAGCGCCCGTCAGCACCTCCGGCTCCGGAGAACATCCTGAAACACCTATTGACTACTTTAGTAGTCTTATGCTATAATCCCCTGTGTTCGTCCAAAATACTGCCCTGCTGACCCTGTCAATCCTGCTGACTGCCTGCCTTGCCGCGCCCTCCGGCGAAGAGGAACCGGGAGGGAGGGCGTTGATCGCAATCGCTCGCGCCGCGGTCGTCGAGGAGGTCACCGGTGTACCGGAGGATTCCAGACCTCTGCCGCCGCGCGAGACAACACCGCAAGGCATCTTTGTGACCGTGGAGAGAAAAGGAACTGTTATCGGATGCCGAGGCGGTCTTGGCATCCGGGGGCGCACCCTGCAGGAAGAGATCACCCGCGCGGCACGCGCCGCCGCCGGTCACGATCCCCGTTACCGACCGATGACCCCCGCCGATCTGCGTGACTTCAAGGTGACGGTGACACTGGTTGACTCACTGGAACCGCTTGCCGCTGGACAGATCAGGACACTCTCACCGGGGGAGGGTCTGGTGCTGACGGCGGGAACACGCACCGGGGTCGTGCTCCCCTGGGAGGGCAAGGAACCCATCGTTCGCCTGCGCTGGGCCTACCGTAAAGCGGGAATCGCGCCGGGCAGCCCCTGCACCCTGCGGCGCATGATCGCCCGCCGGTACCGAGGATAATATTTCGATGCTGCAACGTTTATGGTCTGCCCTGCGATTTCTAATCGCAGCGTCAATGATTGCCATTTTCCTGCGCGGGGGCCGCCTGCCTGCCGCGCCGTCCCCGTCCGCCGCGACCAAGACCGATGTGCGGCTTTGGGTGGGACGCGATGTCGCGCCAGGTCCCAAGATCCGCCTGTCGCTCAATACGCGTAGCGTCTCTGTTGTGCGGCTGACGGCCTACAAGCTGGATGCTGCGCGGTGGCTGCTCCGCCGTGAGACGCGCGATGCTGAGCGTCCGCCCGTGGGACCCCGCCCGCAGCCGCTCCCTCCCGGAAAGCCCGTCCGCGAGTGGACCGTGGGCATGGCGGACCCGAAGGCGCGTTCCGCCGCCACCGCTGAGGTGTCCGGCTCCTATTTCAGTCGTCAGGTAAATCTGCCGCCGCTGCCGCCGGGCGTCTATCTGCTGGTCGCGAGCGGGGGCGGGCGGGAGGCCTGGGGCGTCGTCAATATCACCAATCTGGCCGTTGTTCTGAAGCGTGCCCCGCGCCAGGTCCTGGCCTGGGTCACGGATCACCAAACGGGTGGTCCGCTCGCCGGTGCGCGGGTGCGTCTGTGGGACGGTTCGGGACAGCGGACCGTGGCACAGGGGAGCACCAGGAGGGATGGCGTTTGTGTCCTCGATGCCGCACCGAATCCCGCGCAAACGCTGGTCGTCGAGCGGACCGACCGTGGTCGCCCGGATGTCGCCGGTCTGCGCCTGGGAAACGAGAACCCCGATGGGCGTCTGGTCTCACACCTGCAGACCGATCGCCCTGTCTACCGGCCCGGCAACACCGTCCATTTTCGGGCGATCCTACGTCAGACTCTGGGACAAGAATACCGCGCGGTCTCGGGGAAGTCTGTGGTGGTCGAGGTGCGCGACGGCAAAGACAACGTGCTGGCGCAGACTCGCGAAACGACCACGGCAGCGGGAACGCTCTCCCATTCGTTCACGGTTCCCCCCACGGGCGTGCTGGGGGCGTACAGCATCGTGCTGACCCTGCCCGACAAGCAGACCGCCTATGCCACGTTCACGGTCGCTGAATATCGTAAGCCGGATTTCAAAGTCGTGGTGACGCCGCTGGCGAAACGGTACCTTTCCGGGCAAAAAGCGGGCTTTTCACTCCAGGCGGACTATTACTTCGGGGCGCCGCTTCCGCAGGCGCAGATCCGCTACCAGATCCGCCGCACGCACAACCCGTTTGACGGCAGTGTGGGGGGCGACAGCCGTGCTGAGTCGTACTGGGTGGGTTCCGGCGGTGGGAATCTGTATCCGCGTGACACGTATGCCACCGAACCCTTTGTCGCGGAGGGGACGGTGTACACCGACAGATCGGGTCGTGCGGCTATCCCGTTCGATACGAAACGCGATCTGCCGGACTTCCGCTACTTTCTCACCTGCACTGTGGTGGACGGGCAGCGGCGTCAGGTCGAGGCCACCTCGGAGGTGCCGGTCTACGCCTCTAACCGCCGTGTCCGTCTGCGTACCTCGGTGCTTGCCGCTCCGGTGGGATCGGTGGTCCCGTTCGAGATCCGCCTCGCTGATCTGGACGGTCGGCCCGTGAGCGGGCGCGTTGCCCTGAGCACGCAACATTCGGTCTACGATGCCAAACGGAAAAGGGACGAGACCCGGCGTCTCAGCCAGCAACAAGCGATCGTCGGGGCCGCAGGAGAGACCCTGTCGCTGCCTGTTCTGGCGGAGGGCAGTGTGGAGGTGGTGGCGACGGTGACCGATCCTTCCGGTCGGATCGCCCGCGCACGAACCGAGATCTGGGGCGTGGATGCGTCTGCGAAAGCGCAGGTCGAGGAAACACAGCCGACGGTCACGATCCGGCTGGGCAAAAAGATCTACCGACCGGGAGAGACTGCGCAGATTTTCCTGAGCACGTCAACCGCCTCGCGACCGTCCCTTCTGACCGTGGAGGGGGACGGCCTCTTTGCCTACATTGTGGTGCCGAGAGGCAAAACCAACTTTTCCTGGCAGGTCCCTACCAGCTTGCGCCTGTCGCCCAATGCGTTTGTCGGCGCGTCTCAGTGGGCGCGCCCCTCACAGCTTGTTTCGGCGAGCGTTCTGCTTCCTGTGCCGGACCCGTCGCGCCGGGTGAGACTGAGTGTCGTAGCCGACAAAGCCGCATATCGTCCCGGAGAAACGGCGACCTACACGGTCGAGGCGCGCGCTGCCGCCACCAACCGGCGGCTCCCAAATGTGGAGGTCGCGCTCGCAGTCGTGGATGAGAGTCTTTTCGCGGTGCGCCCCGACACCACGCCCGATCCTTTCGACACGTTCTGGGGGCGACGGGAGAACAAGACCGAGACACTGACCTCGGCCCCGGAAGAGCTGAGCGGCGGCGCTTATCAGCGAAACAGCACCAGCGGCGTCGCCCCGGTCCGAGAACGGTTTCTGGATACGGCCTTCTGGAGTGCCCACCTGACCACCGGCCCAGACGGGACTGCGACCGCGACCGTGGATCTGCCGGGTAATCTGACCACCTGGCGGGCGACCGCCATCGGTGCGACCATGGACACGCGCGTCGGGCGCACCGCGAGCAGCATCACGGTTTCTCGCCCCGTGATGCTGCGGCTCGCCGCGCCGCGCCAGTTTGTTCAGGGCGATCAGCTCATCCTGATCGGAACGGTGACCAACCGAACCGATCAAGACCGCGATTTCGAGGCGACGCTTTTCACCGACGGGGTTGCTCTGGCTCGCGGCAAAACGGAGACGAAAACAGTTCGGGTTGCCGCGAAAAGCGAGGGGAAGGTGCAGTGGTCCGTTTCGGCTCTGGATCTGCCGACGACGCCGGGTCGCCGCGCGCGGATCGAGGGGGTCCTGGTGACGAAAAACCTCGCTCCTGGTGAGGCACTTGTGGATTACTCCGATCGGCTGCGGCTTTCCGTGCCGGTCCGCCCGCCGGGTGTGGCGGGCCGGATCGTTGTCGGTGGGACGCTCCCTTCCAGTGTGGCCGAGTCCGTGATCGGTCCGCTGAGTCTGCCCGCTGACCGTATTCGCGGGGCGACCGAGGTGACTGTGACAGTGGAAGGGGGGATCGGTCAAGCGTCCCAAACCCTCGCTGCCGAAACCTTTCTGTCGGACCTCTGGAATAGCGGAACGGCGTCCGATCTGCTTCGAGTCGCCGCCGCGCCAAACGCCCCGAAGGCAGACCCCGCTCGTCTGCGCGATGCCCTCGCACTGCTTTCGCGAGACCAGACGCCCACGGGAAGCTGGGGCTGGTGGGCGGATGCTCCGGAAAGCGCGCGCCAGACTGCCCGTGTTCTGGCGGCACTGGGGGAGGCGAAACAGAACCGACTGCTGTTGCCTCCTGGTATCCCGTTCCCGGAATCGCTCCTGAAACGCGGCGCCCAGGGTGCCAGCAGTCTCTACCGTCGAACAAATCTCTGGGAAGAGCGGGCGGCGCTCGCCGCCGCGCTTGCCGCCGCCGATCCCGCCAAAGCGCCGCTGCTTGAGGAGGTTCGGGAACGCGGCGGCGAGGCATTATCGCCCTATGCGGCGCTGCTTCTTGCCGAGGGGCTGAATGCGTCCGGGAATCGCCGCGCGGCCCAGGAAAGGACAGAGCGGGTCCTGAGGATCGCCGTGGTCCGTCCGGAATCCGCCTTCGTTCCGGCGGGCGATCATCCCGGCTGGTACGCCTCCACGGCGACGACCACGGCTCAGGCGCTCGTCACCCTGCTTGCCCTTCGGCAGAACGACGCCCTGCAGGCAAAACTGGCGCGCTGGCTCGCTTATCCAACCGATGGCGAGAATGCCGCTTTCCTCTCGGGAGAAGACCGGGCGGAAGCGGCTCGCGCGCTCTTGCGGTACAGCCGGGCGCACCTTGTTTCCCCTGTTCCGCCTTCGGAACAGGATCTCAGTGTCGCCGTGAACGGAACGGTCATCCCGTTTGCGGTGCGTGTACCGGGTACTGAAGCCTTTACTCCCCTGACCGCGGTCGTGCCGATCGCCCTTCTTAAGGACGGAGAAAATAGCGTTCGTCTGACGCGGCAAGCCGGGCGCGCAGCAGCCGGTGAACTCTTCGCGACGGCAACGGCGACGGTGTACCGACCGCAGACCGGGGAGACCGACAATGGGCTGCGGGTGCTGCGGCGGTGGGAAGTGCAGAACCCGTATGGTCTCTGGGAAGCCCTGACACCTGGAAAGACGATCCGGCCCGGCGTCCCGGTGCGGGTCACGGTTGTTGCCTGGCCGGGGGAGGAGGCCGATGCCTTGCGGGTGGAGGAGCCGCTCCCCTCCGGCTTTGAGTTCGTGGACTCCGAACTTGGCAACGGTGCGCGCGAGGAGGTGCGTGACGGCGCGATCATCCACTTCCTGCGCGCCGATGGCGCGACTCCGGTCTCCTTCCGGTATTTCCTCCGTGCCGAGGCGAGCGGTACGTTCACCGTCCTTCCCGCCAGCGGGGAACTGATCCGCCGTCCTGCGGTGCAGGGCGCATCCGCGCCCCAGCCGATCGTGGTGGGGGAAGTGACCGCCACTGAGGGCCGGGAGGGGAAACCGTGACCGTTACCGGGCCGGGAGACCGGGTCCCCACTTTCACGCTCCCGCAGTTTCGTGGCGCCGGACTGGTGCGATGGCGCCCGGGGCAGGTGACGGTGCTTTGTTTCTGCGCGCTCTGGTGTGACACCTGGCGCACGCAAAGTGCCCGGCTTCGGGAAGTGCAGCGCGCCCTGGCTGGCCTGCCGATCCGCTTTGAGACTGTTTCCGTGGATGGTCGCTGGGCGGAAAAGTATGACTCCGGCGCGCCGCGGGGGAGCGTCCTGCTCGACACCGGCGGCAGGCTAAGCGCGGCTCTGGGCGTACGAGCGGTCCCCAGCACGTTTGTTCTGGACACGTCGGGTGTCGTACGGTTCGCGGCTCAGGGAATCGTGCGCTCGGACGAGATGCAGGCGCTACTGCGCGCTCTGGTGACCCGACGGGAGACCAGCCTCCCTCAAAGCGGTATGGTCTACCTCACCTTTGATGATTTCCCGCTGCCCGGCGATGAACTGCTGCTGGATATCCTCCGTGCGGCTGAGGTTCCCGCCACCTTTTTCTGTCTTGGCGAGCATCTGACACGGCCCTTGGGAGAAGGTATGGCGCGCCGCGCGGTTCGCGAGGGGCATATGCTGCAGATCCACTCCTGGGACCACGACCAGGCGGCCCCACAGATCGCGCGCTGTGTCCGCGCCCTGCTGCGGATCGCGCCGGGGCAGGCACCACCGCCCGCGCTGTACCGCCCGCCGGGCACCAGCCTGCTGCTGCGTCTGAACGGCCTGGCGCTGACCCCGAAACGGCGTGTGGTCAACCCCTACGATTTTGCCCGGCCCGGTGAGGTCGAACTGCTGCGGCGCGTTTCGCAGACCGTGGGTCCTGGGGCAGTGGTCCAGCTTCACGCGGGTGTCGAGGAAACGCGCTCGGCGGTCCCCGCGCTGGTTCGGGCACTCCGGCAGCGGGGATTTACCTTCGGCACCCTTCACTGACGAATAGGCAGCGGAGACAGGAATTACGCGGGTTCCGTATCGCCGACAAGCCATCGCCCCTCCACCTGGAAGGCGTTACGACGAAGGTGTCGGGAGCAGCGGTCCACCAGGCTCCGTGCCAGGTCCGCGCGGCGTGCGAGCGGGGTGTCCGGTTCCACATCCGCCTCGACGTCCCAGTCGCGCATCAGCAGCAGGGCCTCTCGTCGCCGCGACTTGCCCTCGGCAGGTCCGAGCGCCAGAGTGATCAACTGGGAGTCGTCGGGATCAATGGTCAGCGTGCCGGTTTTGGGGTCCTGGACGGCATCCAAACGAGGAATAGCGGCCATGCCGGCCCGGGACGTGTCCCCCGGTGGCGCGTCCCGCAGTCCCCAGGCGATAGGGCCGTCCGTGGCGCGGAGGGCATGGACCAGTGGGCGGATCGTGCGCCGCCAGCGCAGATCGTCCCGGTGCCGTGCCTGAAGCGGGACCAACCGGATGCCGCTGGGCATCCGCCGGACAAGGAACCGAAGCATCTGTTCAATGTCCGCTTCGGCGGCAGAAAAACGAACCATACGTCCCACGAGCACTAGTGTACAGCAAATACAGCAAAAAATCACAACCGGTTCACCCCATCGCGAAGCGTGTCCCGCCGGACTGGTTTGACAGGCCCTGAGGGTTCCGTTACAATGAGGGGTCGCGGACAGCAACCCTGTCTGGAACCTCCCTGTATCATTGCTTATGCCCGTTCTTTCGCTTCAAAACGTCACCAAGCGCTTTGGCGGCCTGGTCGCCGTGAATAATGTCTCGCTGACCCTGGAGAAGGGAGATCTTGCGGGGCTGATCGGCCCCAACGGCGCGGGCAAAACCACGATCTTTAATCTGCTGACCGGAGTCTACGCCCCCACGGAAGGCTCGATCCAGTTCAATGGGCAGGAGATCAGCGGCAGGAAACCCCATCAGATCGCCCGGCTGGGTGTCTGCCGCACCTTTCAGAACATCCGCCTGTTCCCGGATCTATCGGTGCTGGACAATGTTCGCACGGCGGCCTCGACCCACGAACAGACCGGTCTGATCGGGACCGTGCTGCGCACCGCCCGCTTCGCTCGTGCGGAGGGGGAGGTGACGGCTGAGGCCAAGCGCCTGCTCGGCCTGCTGAACCTGAATCATCTCGAGAACGAGGACGCCCGCAATCTGCCCTATGGCGACCAGCGCCGCCTGGAGATCGCCCGCGCCCTGGCGACCCGACCCGAACTGCTGCTTCTGGACGAACCGGCGGCGGGGATGAACCCGCAGGAGTCCGGCGACTTGATGCGCCTGATCCGGCGTCTGCGCGACGAGTTCGGCCTGACCATTCTGCTGATCGAGCACGATATGACGGTCGTGATGGGTGTCTGCGAAGAGATCACCGTGCTGGTGTACGGTCAGCCGATCGCGCGGGGTACCCCAGCCGATATCCGAAACGACCCCCGGGTCATTGAGGCATATCTCGGCAGCGAGGACTCCGAGGCGGCGCTGGAAACGGAGGCCGCGTGATGGCCGATCTGCCGGTCTGCAGCGGTGATCCGCTGCTGCATCTCGAAGACCTTCAGGTGTATTACGGAGCGATCCACGCCCTGCGCGGCGTTTCCGTTACGGTATATCCTGGCGAGGTGGTAACCCTGATCGGGGCGAACGGCGCGGGGAAGTCTACCCTGCTGCGGGCGGCATCGGGGATGGTGCGGGCCAAAGGCGGTCGGGTCGTTTTTCTGGGTGAGGAGGTCACCCGTCAGAACCCGGCGGCGATTGTTTCGCGTGGCCTGGTCCACTGCCCGGAGGGGCGGCGCATCTTCGCGAACATGAGCGTGCGTGAAAACCTGGAACTGGGCGCTTACCTGCGCCGCGACAAGCTCGCGGTCGCCGACGATCTGGAGCAGGCGCTGACGCTTTTCCCCCGGCTGCGGGAACGCCTCCAGCAAAACGCCGGGACCCTCTCCGGGGGCGAGCAGCAGATGCTCGCGATCGGACGCTCGCTCCTCACTAAACCGAAACTCCTGATGCTGGATGAGCCATCGCTCGGTCTTGCCCCCAATCTGGTCCGGGAGATCTTCCGAATCGTCGAGACCATCAATCGGGAATCCGGGACTGCCGTCCTCCTGGTGGAGCAGAACGCCCATCAGGCACTGGGAGTCGCGCACCGGGGCTACGTTCTGGAGACGGGCTGCATCACGCTGGAAGGCCCCGCCGCCGAACTGCGCTCCAATCCCGAGGTCAAAAGGGCCTATCTGGGCGAGTAATTCCGCCGCCCGGTGGTCCCGCCATCCGGGGTCTCGGATACCATAATGGCATGAAGCTTTCCCTTGACAACATCGCGGACTACGCCGATACGCTGGTTCTTCAGGTGCAGGGCGGCGGACGGACCCTGGACTATTCCGAGGCGTCCATCGCGACACTCGAAGACCTGCTGCGTGTCTCCGACGAACTGCTGCGTTCCGATAACTTTCCGGATGCCCAGCGTAACCTCGTCGTCTTCTATAATGGCTGCTACCTGGGCGAAGTCCTGTCCCGCAATCTGATCGGTGTCTGGCGGTTTGATGACAACTGGTATGACTCCCGCATTGTGTTCCCGTACCAGGGCGGCGGCATCCAGATCCAGCCGTTCCACAAGCTGTTCCGCCGCGTTACCGAGGGTCCTGAGGAGAACGACCTGGTCGCCTATTATGAAGGTCTGAAAACCCGTATCGAGGGCGACAGCATCGGGGGCGACAGCACTGTCAGTGAAGATCCGGCGCCCGGCCCTGAGTAAAACCGTGAGCCGACGGGTATGAACCCATCATCGGAAACGGACCGAAAGGAACTCAAGTCTTATGCCAGCATATCAGCACTTTCAGCAGGCCAAAAACGCCCAGCCATTGCCGATGTCGCAGCAGGTCGGCGCCTGTATCACCTGTAGTTATTGGGCAGTTGATGCCCCTCGCCCGGAAGAAGAAGTGGAGATGGTCGGCCTCTGCGTTCAGCCGCAGCTTAAAGACTTCGCCCTGATCGTCAGCGGATCCAGCGCCTGCAACCACTGGCACGAACAGCTAAATGCGGGACCCGCCGCAAAAGCCTACGCCGAAGCGCAGGCGTAAGCGCAGCACTCATTAAAAAACACCGCGCCGACGGGCGCGGTGTTTTTCATGCCTGCTCGATAGCGGCGGTGAAGGCGCGGACCGTCTGCGCCGGGTCAGCAGTAAAAGCGTACATCTCCAGCGAAGCGTCGTAGTTCGCCCGGCGCAGCCGCACGTTCTCCCGGCATGTGGGATCGTGATACAGCAGGTCACGAAACAGCGTCGGCTGCTTGGTTTCCGCAGACTCAAACAGGGCACGTACCCCGGTGGCAAACCGCCAGCCATTTTCGCCATCGGTCAGAAAGTAGTGGGCGCAGGGCGGGGTGGGCGCGATAGGGGAGCAGTCCGTGCCGCAGAAGGGGCAGATATACCCCGCCCCTTCTGCGCCGGGCTTATTTTCATTGCTTACCAAGGCTCGGGACCATTCTCGTCAAAAAAGCCGCCTGTGGGGCCATCTGGAGGCAGTGTCGCCAGATGAACGGCTGCGGCTGCGCCTTGCTCCACGGTGCGAGGCCCCGAGTTATTATTCAGGTCGGTTGCCGTGTAGCCGGGATCTGCCGCGTTGACCTTAATCGCCGTATCTTTGAGTTCCGCTGCCAGCACGATGGTCATCATATTTACCGCCGCTTTCGAGGAGTTATAGGCGATGGGTTTGATATGCCCATACTCCCACTCTGGATCGCTGTTCATGGTCAGGGAACCCAGGCCGCTAGAGTGATTGACGATTCGGCCCTGTTCCGACTTTCGGAGCAGCGGCAGCATCGCGCGGGTGACAGCGAACAGTCCGAAGACATTTGTGTCGTAGGTACGGCGCAGAGTCTCCAGTGTCGTTTCGCTGGCGGGAGTGTTGTCCAGGGCGATTCCGGCGTTATTGACAAGAATGTCGAGCCGCCCATAACGCCCTTCAATCGTGGCTGCCGCTCTGGCGATGCTGTTTTCGTCGGTGACATCAAGAACGATCACCTGCGCATCCCTGCCTTCAGCCCGCAGTTCTTCTGCCGTCTCCTGTCCCCGCGCTTCGTCCCGTGCGCCAATC
>JACMJB010000279.1 GCA_014380815.1 Armatimonadota bacterium | reverse complement strand
TAAACCTCCGCGTTGAACTTCGTGTGAGGCTTGATACTCCCCGGCTTCGCCAAAACCTGACCACGCTCGATCGCCTTGCGGTCCACGCCCCGGAGAAGAATACCCGCGTTGTCGCCCGCCTCCACGTAATCAAGGGTCTTGCGGAACATCTCCATAGACGTCGCAACGGTCGTGGTCGTGTCCTTCAAACCAACGATCTCAAGCGTCTCGCCCGCTTTCAGCTGACCGCGCTCCACACGGCCCGTCGCAACCGTACCACGACCCGTGATCGTGAACACGTCCTCGATCGGCATCAGGAACGGCAAGTCCTTCGGGCGCTCCGGAGTCGGGATGTAGCTGTCGACCGCTTCCATCAGCTTGATGATCGACGGCTCCCCGATCTCACTCGTATCGCCCTCAAGCGCTTTGACCGCAGAGCCGACGATGATCGGCGTGTCGTCACCGGGAAAGTCGTACTTGGACAAAAGCTCACGCACCTCGAGCTCCACAAGCTCGATTAGCTCCGGGTCATCGACCATGTCCGCCTTGTTCAAAAACACCACAATGCTGGGAACACCGACCTGCCGGGCAAGAAGGATGTGCTCACGGGTCTGGGGCATCGGACCGTCCGCTGCCGAACAGACAAGGATCGCGCCGTCCATCTGAGCCGCCCCGGTGATCATGTTCTTGATGTAGTCGGCGTGACCGGGACAGTCCACGTGGGCATAGTGGCGCGCGGCGGTCTCGTACTCGACGTGGGCCGTGTTGATCGTGATACCGCGCTCTTTCTCCTCGGGAGCGCTGTCGATGTCCGCATACGCTTTGGCGGTCGCCCCGCCCGACTTGGCAAGAACCGTCGTGATCGCCGCCGTGAGGCTCGTCTTGCCGTGGTCGACGTGACCGATCGTCCCAATATTGACGTGAGGCTTCTCACGCAAGAATTTCTGCTTACCCATGATAGTACTTCCCCATTCTGTAAATGCCGCACCTCGCCTGTTGTGGACGGGAGCGCTAAAATTTTCAAGGTAGCCGGAGGACAGGAACACTGCCAGAACAGGCTCTGTCGCGGCGAACCGATTCGACTAGGAGGGTCGAAAATCACCCAAGAAAGAACGCACACGGGCTTTCGCTCGGGTGCGCCTGAATAGTATACCACAGCTATATTCGTCTGCCAGGAAATCCCCTGGGGTTTTCGCGACTCATATCGTTACCCGGAAGACGGATCAGTGCTCGCCTCCTGCAGGCAGGCGAAAATCACCCGGTCTACAGAAAGCTCCAGCGTGAACACGAGCGCGGTCAGGAGTTTCAGGTCCAGAGCCGGTCCCTGCCCCACTTCCAGCGATTCTATATCTCTGGGCTGCAGGGTGACGCCCGCCAGATTCAGTATTGCTGTGAAACTCTCGGTGGTTAGTCCCGCTGTCATTCTCTGCATTTGCACCTGCCTGCCAAGTTCGGCGGCAAAACCGCCCACGGCGGTATCGATGATTTGTGCACCTTTTCCAAAACCGGCGTCGCTCATTTTGATCTGGCACCTCCTGCTGTTTTGCGGATGGTGCATTATAGCAAAAAAGGGGCGCGTTCCTTTCGGAACGCGCCCCTTTTTCTGTACACTAACGAGCGGTTACGACTTACCGGCGCTCTTGGCCTGGATCTCTTCCGCGATGTTGCGTGGCACCTCTTCGTAGTGCGACGGCTCCATCGTGGAGGAGGCTCGGCCCTGCGTCATGGAGCGCAGCGTGGTCACGTAGCCAAACATTTCGGACAGCGGAACCTTTGTCTTGATGATACGGGTACCGCCCGGTCCGGTCTCCTGGCCTTCGATGACGCCACGGCGACGGTTCAGGTCACCGACAACGTCTCCGAAGAACTGGTCCGGTGTCACGACCTCGACCGTCATGATCGGTTCCTTGATCGTCGGCTGCGCCTTGCGGAAAGCCGCCTTTACCGCCTGCTCACCCGCGATCTTGAACGAGATCTCGTCCGAGTCGACCTCGTGGAACGCGCCGTCCGTGACGGCAACCCGCACGTCCACAACTGGGAATCCCGCAAGCACTCCCCGGTTCAGAGCGGCGCGGACGCCCTCCTCGACCGGTTTGATGAACTCCTTCGGAATCGACCCACCGACCGTCTTGTTCTCGAAGACAAAGCCTTCTCCAACCTCGTTCGGCGAAACCCTCAGAGCGACGCGGGCATACTTACCCTTACCACCCGTCTGCCGCTTGAACGTCTCGTCGGCGGTTGCTTCTATCTTGATCGTCTCACGGTAGGCAACCTGCGGCTTGCCCTGGTTCGCCTCGACCTTGAACTCGCGCTTCATACGGTCCACGATGATCTCAAGGTGCAGCTCGCCCATACCACGAATGATAGTCTGACCGGTTTCCGGGTCCGTGTGCATTCGGAACGTCGGGTCCTCCGCCGAAAGGCGGTTGAGCGCGACACCCATCTTGTCCTGGTCGGCCTTGGTCTTAGGCTCGATGCTCATCTCGATAACCGGCTCCGGGAACGTGATCGATTCCAGCAGGATCGGCGACTTCTCGTCCGCGAGGGTATCCCCCGTGGTCGTGTCCGACAACCCAACTGCCGCCGCGATGTCTCCGGCATAGACGATGTCGATCTCTTCTCGCTTGTTGGCGTGCATCTGCAGAATACGGCTGATGCGCTCCTTCTTGCCCTTGGACGCGTTGAACACGTAGCTGCCCTTGGTGAGCGTTCCGCTGTAAACGCGGAAGAACGTCAGGTTGCCGACGTGCGTATCGTTCATCAGCTTGAAGGCAAGAGCCGAGAACGGGGCAGAGTCCAGAGGATCGCGGCTGTCATCTTCACCATTATCCGGGTCATGACCCGGAACCGCGCCGACATCGGT
>JACMJB010000278.1 GCA_014380815.1 Armatimonadota bacterium | reverse complement strand
GCGGACCGGCGACCGCGACCAGGCGTTTTTCGCCCCCCCCCGCCCCCTTTGGGGGAGCACTACCCGTGGGGGCCAACCTTCCGTTGGATCGTGCAAGCTCCGCTGGCAGGTTCGCCCGGGGCGAACCTGCCAGCGGAGCTACAAAGTCCAGCGAGGCGCTGGCCCCCGCCGGGGAGGCGGTTCCCTCAAGGGGGGCGAGGGGGGGAGAAAAACGCCTGGTCGCGGTCGCCGGTCCGCATATGGGCACGGAGTTTCGGCTGACAGGGACCGGAGTGGCCCAGGTGATCGGGCGAGACCCGGCGAACGGCGTGGCGCTGCCTGGTGACACGAAGGCGTCGCGGGCACACGCGCGGGTTTCGGGAAGCGGCGGCGCTGGCTGGATCGTCGAGGATGCCGGCTCCACGAACGGCACCTTTGTCAACGGTCAGCGGGTGACACGCCAGGAGCTGGTGTCAGGAGACACCATCCTCATCGGCACCACCGCGCTTCGATTCGAGTGATATGAGCAGGAGAAGAGGTACAACAACGGTATGAGTTTTCCAGTGGGCGCAGGGGCAGGTCGGACGCAGGAGGTTGGCTCAGACCCGGGATCCGCGCTCGTTCCCGTTCCGGTCGTTGACGACGAGATGGCCCTGCGGGCCTACGAAGAACCAGATTCGGTGGCGCAGACACCGGCGGTGCCTCGGTCGGAGCGACGCAGCGATGATGCCGCCTCGACCGGCGCACTGACGCTGCGGATCCGGGTGGGCAACCAGAAGACCGAGGCAGGCGACCAGACACGTCAGCACGTCCTCACCCAGATCATGGCGAGCGACGGCGGGACGATCACCGGCGTACCCGGCGCGAACGGCGCCCGGCGCATGCCGGTCAACATTGCACTGGTGATTGATCGCTCCGGCTCCATGGAAGGCGAGCCGCTGGAGTACGTTAAGCGTGCCTGCGCTTATGTGGTGGACCTCCTCGGCCCTGAAGACATTCTGTCCATTGTCACTTTCGAGGAAACGGTCGAGGTTTTGATGCCCGCGCGCCGCGTCACGGACCCCGCCCTGATCAAACAGCACCTCCAGCGGATCCTTCCCGGGAACACGACCAATCTGTTCGATGGCCTGTATACAGCGGGAGCGCAGGTCGCCTCCGTGCCGAATATGGGAAGCTACGTCTCGCGTGTCTTGCTGCTCACCGATGGCGAGCCGACCGCGGGGCTGCGCGACTTCCCCTCGATTGTCGGGCAGGTGGCGGATCTGAAGCAGCGCGGGGTGACAGTGACAGCGCTCGGATTCGGCCCCGATTACAATGAAGAGCTGATGGCGGGGATCGCCCGTCGCTCCGGGGGGAACTACTACTATATCGCCCGTCCGGAAGAGATCCCGGACGTTTTCCGCAGAGAGATCGAGCAGGTTCTTGGGGTCACCGCACGGAATCCGCGTCTGGCCTTCTATCTGCCTCGTGGCTGCATGGTACGGCAGGTTCTCGGCTCGGACCCGAGCTTCGGGACCCGAATCGCCGAAATCGCGCTTGGAGACATCGAGCGCGGCGCGACGGTCAGCAAGCTCTGGGAGATGGAGTTGGAGTCGCGCCCTGCCGGTACCTATCGGATCGCCCGCGCGGTCCTCACCTGGGAGGATGGCACGACGGGCAGAGCCGAAACCGCGGCGGTCAATGCGGTCGTCGAGTTTGTCGGCAGCCCGGATGCCGCGACGCTCGCGGCGGGGGCGGACCTCGCGGTGGCCCAGGAACTCGCCGTGGCGATGGCCTCCCGCGATCTGGAGAAAACCATGATGGGGATGCGGACCCAGCAGCTCGATGTCGCCGATGTCGCCGCTGCTCTCGACCGTACGCAGCAGCTCCTGAAGACCCAGGGGCGTGGAGGGGCCGCCGACGAACTGGCGCAGGCCGCGCAGGCCATTCGGCGCGGCGCGGGCGGGGATGCGGAGAAGACGCTGATCGGCACTATTTATCACCTGGATCAAGGCAAGCGGCGCTAAGGAAGCAGCAATCGGAAATGCGTATCAGCGGTGGAAAAACAATGCGGGTGCCCTCTGCGGGCGACACGACCATGGGGATCTCGCTTCCTCCTTGCCCCGTCTGCCAGACACCAGGCGTTCCTGGTGAGTACTTCTGCCTGGAATGTGGCCTGCTGGTTGGGTCCGAGGTCGGGGGCCTCCCCTCGGCGGCGCGTTCGCTGCCGAAGCTGGTAGATCAGAACGGGCGCGAGTTTGCCCTGCAGGTCGGGGATAACATCGTCGGTCGGGACAGTGCCGACGTGATCCTGCCCAGCAAGACGGTCTCGCGTCGGCACGCGGTGATCCGCGTTTTAGACAGCGGCGGCGTAGTTCTGGAAGATACCAACAGTACCAACGGAACCCGGCTGGGTGAGGCAAAGATCAATCCTGGTCAGACGGCAGCATTGACGCACGGCGCGGTTGTCCAGTTCGGGGACATCTATCTGAAGGCGGTGATCCCCGTCGGGGAGCCTGCGGCTCCCCTTCCCGCCCTTGAGGCAAAAAAAACAGAAGAGAGTTTGGTGGGCAGTCCGATTC
>JACMJB010000277.1 GCA_014380815.1 Armatimonadota bacterium | reverse complement strand
GGGTGGGTCATTGGGCAGGAATCTACCGCGAGAGAGCGGGCCTGAGAACAGCGAACCTCAGCGTTCTGGCGGCCGCGGGGCTTCTCTGAGGGGAAGTCCTCGCGTCTATTCGTTCGGGTAGAGCCGAGAGTACCGGGTTGGGCGGAGGGGATCCAAGTGGTGAGTCGTCAGTTGGTTAGTTGTAGTTATCAGTGGTTTACAGTTAGCCGCGCCGATACTGACAACCACTGACACACTGACAACTCAATACTGTCCACTCAGAACTTGGATCCCCCGTAGCCCCGCGCGTGGTTAGTTGCCAGGGTTTTCACCCCATCATGGCGAGACGGCCAATCTCTTTGTGGTTACGAGCACCACTCCATACGAAGCCTCGGGTCCGTACTTGAGGAGCGCCGCGCGGCCTTTGAGCACGCGCACCGAGGCCACGTCGGCCTCGTAAATCTCCGGAACCTGCTCGACCGGATACCTGATCCCATCTACGACATACAGCAGAGGTACCTGGGTCGGGTTAGTCAGTGCGCCGGATGCTGACGCATTTCGAACTGGTTGCGGTGCGACGGAAGCCTGGCTCGCGCACGCGGCGCCAAGAATCAGAAGTGCGAATGTGGTGGACAGACGAATGACTCTCATTTTTTTTCCCCGAAGCGGCGTCAACCTCATCAGTAGCATTGGGCATGCCATTGACCTTGACCCCATAAAAACATGGGTTAACGCCCGTCCCGCCGCCAGTTAGGGCTTCCAGGTCCCCTTAGCGACCTCCGGGATGAAGGCATCGAGACCCGGGGGCGGAAAGTCCATCGTCTGCCCCTTTTCAGCGCTCATGTAGGCGGTCATCAGGATCTGCATCACCTCCACGCCGTCCTCGAAGGTCAGCATTGGCTTTTCGCCCCGCAGGAATGCGCGGGCAAAGTGGCGGTTCTCGTCCCGATAGCCGTACGCCTCGGGCTCGTTGGCGATGACCGGCATCAAGCCCATCTCCGCGTTCTGCTTCTCCACGAGATCCTCGCCGGCTTGCCCCTTCACTTCGCGACTGAAGAACAGCTTGAGCCCGCTGTCGAGCGTGTTCCATGACATCGAGTACTCGGGGCCGAGCACCTCGGCCGACAACCTCAGCCCTGCCCCGACGAAGCTCCACGACGTGGTCACTTCGCCGATCAGCGTTTCTCCCGTGTCTGCCTCGTACTCTATCGTCGCCCGCGCGAAATCTTCGGATGGCCTCCTGGTGTAGTCGACATCCTTCCCCATCGCCTGCGACAAGCGCTTGGCGTACGCCGGCCGCGACCATTTGAGGGAGGCGATGTGAGCGCTGATTCGTTTCGGCCTGATCGACGAGCGGGGCTCACCCGGTTTGGTGAGGAGATGTCGCACGACCTCGACGGAGTGACACATCATGTCGTTGAGGACTCCCCCGCCCTGCAGCGTGCCCTGCCAGAACCACGGCATGTGCGGACCACTATGCTCCTCCGCCGCGCGGGCGAGGTAGGGGCGTCCGGTAAGCGCGGCACCACGCGCCCAGATCAAATCGCGGCCGCGCGTGATGTCCGGCGCGAAGAGCTGATTCTCGAGGTAGCCGGTGTTGAGTCCGACGCTCTTCGCCAGGCTCGCCACCTTCTTTGCTTCCGCGACGTTGCGCGCAAGCGGCTTCTCGCAGGCAAGGCCGCGCAAGGTGCCGGCGCCGTCCTTGATGGCGGCGACGATCTCCTCGACGTTGGAGACACGCGCGTGGTTGGGACCGCACAGCCAGAGCGCGTCGATGGCGGGATCGGCAACCATCTCCCGAATGGACTTGAAGGGCCGCGCGTCACCGACTTCCAGCTCGCGCGCGAGTGCGGCGGTGGCCGCCGCGTTCTTTTGATTCGGGCTCCAGACGCCAATCACATCCGCGTTGCGGATACCGGCGAAGGACTGGATGTGAAAACGGGCGTTGAATCCACTGCCGACGAACCCGACGCCGAGGCGATCCCCGCTCATTTATGTCGCTCCGCGGTCATTCCGCGCCGGGGGTGGAGTCAGCCTGAGATTTCTCGAATCAAATTTCGCGTACGAGACGCCAAGCTTCCTGAGAGCGGCCGGCGGGCACCCGTTCCATACCGGCACGAATTTGTTCCCGACGTATTCCAGGTCCTTCACGCCGATCCGG
>JACMJB010000276.1 GCA_014380815.1 Armatimonadota bacterium | reverse complement strand
TCATATTTATGAGAGAGTAAAACGGGAACAACAGTATTAAGACAATATTAAATTTCTAAATGTTTTTGGGACTTCGTTCCCGAATGCAGCTGGGGCAGGTGGGCGGAGATGACGACCTTTTGGGAACGTTCGCGCGACCCTGCGCGCCGCGAAAAAAGCCAGTTCAGTGTAGCACCACGTAGCACCACGCTTTCCGCTGCGTCAAGGAGACTAACGCCAAGAGCGAGGCGCACCAGTGCCCGGGCCTATTCTCGCCTTGGGACCGGGACCCGCAGAAAGTCGTGGGCAAGGCAGGTTTCCGGGAAGATCGCCTGGGCCTCGGCGAGCAGGGCATTCATTCCCGGCCCGTTCTCGCTCTCATACCGTGCGGAGAAGTGCGTCAGGCATAGCTGCCGAACGGATGCCTCGGCGGCGACTCGTGCCGCCCCCGTTGTGGTGGAATGCGCCGCCCGGTCTGCGAGCGGTTTGTCTTCGGCAGCATACGTGGCCTCGTGGACTAGAAGATCCGCCCCCTCGGCAAGGGCGACCAGTTCGGGAGAATACAGGGTGTCCCCGCTGAAAACGGCTTTGCGGCCCGCGCGCGGCGGCCCGGTCAGTGCCGCGCCATCCACGATTGTACCGTCGGCCAGGGTGATAACCTCGCCCGCCTTCAGCCGTCCGTAGATCGGGCCGGGCGGGACGCCCATCGCTTCGGCGGCGGCGGCATCGAACCGGCCCGCGCGCGGCTTCTCCTCGATTGCGTAGGCGTAGGCCTCGATGCGGTGACGGACCGGTGCCGCGGTGACAAAAAGGTCATCGTCCTCATAGAGCGGCTTGCCTGGCCCGACGGCTTGTATATTGACCGGGAACCCGAAGCGCATCCCGCTGGCCCGCAGCGACCCCCGAATATACTCGCCCAGTCCCGCCGGGCCATAGAGTGTCACCGGCGAAGTCCCGCCCTGTGCGAGGGCGCGCGATGCCAGCAGACCCATAATGCCGAACAGATGGTCGCCATGGAGGTGGGTGAAAAAGATGCGGGTTAACTGGGACAGGCGCACCTGTGGGGCACGCAGTGTCTGGTGCTGCGTTCCCTCGCCGCAGTCAATGAGCCAGAGTTCGCCGCGCTCGGTCAGATGCAGCACGGTGGCGCTGACATTGCGTCCTCGTGACGGCGTCCCGCTCCCGGTCCCCAAAAAGGTAAGTTCCATGCGCCTTCATTGTCGCCGCAAAACGCCGATTCTTCAAGGTGCTCCCTGTAAATGCCTCAGAACCTGGGCACTGTTCAGTCACGCTGCCAGAATTACTGCACGTCGTGTCGCTTCCACAGGACCGCTAAATAACCCCGGTCCGGAAGCAGCGTTTAAGAGATAAACGTAGAGGTGGCGATTTGGACGGAAAATTTCACGTTGCCGTTCTGCCAAAAAGTTGACTTGGTGGTCTCCTCTGTGATAGACTCTCCCCACAACTGAATATTTAACGGCGTTGACGAGGCAAGTAGGCGCGTCGCGGCTTTTCAGAGACCTGTCGGTTGGTGCGAGACAGGAGGCCCGCGCAGTCCGAAACTCCCCTCCGAGCTGAACTGCTGAACCTCCTTCGTGAAAACGGAGGACCAATAGGGGTTCCGGGTGCGCCCGACACTGCGCATCGAGTGGTCGTCCTTTTCCGGTCTGTCTCCGGGCGAGGCGGCAATTCGGGTGGTACCACGGGAAGCTACTCAAACAGCCTCTCGTCCCGATGTGCGCGTCCGTAACAAGACGTGGTTCCGGGACGAGGGGCTTTTTCGTGCCCTACGACGACATCTCTTTTGACCGATCTCTGACGACGGTTTGACCACCAGATAGGGAGTTAGCAACGGCTATGGGTAAGATCAAAACAACGGGCGCGAAGGCGCTTCTGGAATGTCTGCGGCGCGAGGGGGTGGATACCATCTTTGGTTACCCCGGCGGGGCGGTGATCCCGCTCTACGATGAGCTGTTCCACTGCGAGTTCATCAAGCATATTCTGGTGCGGCATGAGCAGGGGGCCGGTCATATGGCCGAGGGCTTCGCCCATGCCACGGGCAAGGTCGGTGTCTGCCTCGCCACCAGCGGGCCGGGTGCGACCAACCTGGTCACCCCGATCGCTGATGCGATGATGGACTCGATCCCGATGGTCGCGATCACCGGGCAGGTCCGCACCGAGGTCATCGGCAAGGATGCATTCCAGGAGGCCGACATCACCGGTATCACCATGCCGATCACCAAGCACAACTGGCTGGTCAAGGATGTCAACGACCTGCCGCGCGTCGTCCATGAGGCGTTCCATATCGCCCGGTCCGGTCGCCCCGGACCGGTGCTCGTGGACGTTCCCGTGGACGTTTCCCGCGCCATCATCGAGTACGACCCCGACGAGGCCCAGAAGGTCAAGATCAAGTCGTTCAAGTCGGACTTCAAGGTCCACCCGATGCAGGTCAAGCGGGCCGCCGAACTGATCGCCGAGGCAAAGAAGCCGGTTCTGTATGTCGGCGGCGGCGCAAAAGCGTCCGGCGCGCACGATGAGATTCTGACCCTCGCGGAGCGGGTCGGTATCCCGGTGACGACCACGCTGCATGGCCTGGGCACTTTCCCGGAAGACCATGCCCTCTCGCTGGGCATGCTGGGAATGCATGGCACGGCCTACGCAAACCATGCCGTCCACAACTGCGATCTGTTGATCGCGGTCGGAGCGCGCTTCGATGACCGTGTGACCGGCAAGGTGTCCGCCTTCGCCGCGAATGCCAAGATCATCCACATTGACATTGATCCCGGCGAGATCAACAAAGTCAAGCGTGCGGACGTCTCCATCGTCGGGGATTGCCGCGCTGCCGTAACCGAACTGCTGGGCCTGGTCCAGCCTCGCACCGACCTCGCCGCCTGGCAGGCGGAGACCGGGGTGTGGAAGACGGACTTCCCGCTCGAAGCGCCGAACGGCGACGAGGACGGGCAGATGCACAGCGAGCATGTGATCCGGGAGATCGCGCGGCTGACGGACCGCAAAACCGTGGTCACCACCGATGTGGGCCAGCACCAGATGTGGGCCGCGCAGCACTTCGGAATGCGTTCGCCGCGCCAGTTCATCACGTCGGGCGGCGCGGGGACCATGGGCTTCGGCCTTCCCGCCGCGATCGGCGCGCAGATCGGCCTGCCCGATGCCCAGGTCTGGTGTATCTCCGGCGATGGTTCTATCCAGATGTGCAGTCAGGAGCTGATGACCGCCCGGGTTTATGGCCTCCCCATCAAGATCGCGATCCTGAACAACCAGTTCCTCGGCATGGTGCGGCAGTGGCAGGAGATGTTCTGGCAGAAGCACTACAGCCATGTAAACCTGGAGCAGGCTCCGGACTTCGTGAAGCTTGCCGAAGCCTATGACTGTGTCGGACTGCGCTGCGAGAAGGTCGAGGACATCGAATCCACGGTCGCCCGCGCCCTGGAAATCACCGACCGACCGGTCGTGATTGATTTCCGGGTCGCCAAGGAGACCAATGTGTATCCGATGATCCCGTCCGGTCAAACTATCCACGATATGGTCACCACCAAGCCCGTGAAGATGGAACAAGAGACGGCGAACGCCTTTCCGGTATCGCCCTCCGTGGTCGCCGAAGGGATGGTGCTCGATGCCGAAGCCGAAAACGCCGACCAGCGCCTTCCCCGGGCGGGCGAGGTCGTGGATGTCGCGCGATAATTGACGGCGGCACCAAGCAGAAAAGGTCTGACCATGAAACCGACAGAAATCGCTCCGGATGTCTACTGGCTTGGCTTTGCTGTCGCCAATGTTTATCTGGTGGGGGAGAAAGCCGGCCCGTGGGTCGTCGTGGATACGAGCACGCCGGGGCATTTCGAGGCGATCAAATCTGCCGCCGAAGAGGTTTACGGGCTGGGGGCGAAGCCGGACGCCATTATTTTGACGCACGCGCACTTTGACCATTACGGTTCCGCGCTGCCGCTCGCGACCTACTGGAACGTGCCAGTTTACGCCCAGAGATTAGATCTGCCATACCTGACCGGCAAAGCGCGGCTTGCTCCGGGAGACCCGACCACCGATGGGTTCTTCGCCTTTGCTGCCCGGTTCCTGCCGGACAGCGGCACGGATCTGGGCGAGTTTGTCCATGTCCTGCCCGACGATGACAGCCTGCCGGGAATGCCGGGCTGGCGCCGGATTTCAACGCCTGGTCACACCCCCGGCCACGCATCGCTGTTTCGGGAAGGGGACCGCACCCTGATTGCGGGCGATGCCGTCCTGACCGTGAATCTGGATAAACTGCCAGATCTGGTCCGAAAGGAGCAGGAGGTATCGCGACCGCCGACGCCTCTGACCTACGACTGGCCCTCGGCCCGGCGTTCGGTTCAAACACTGGCGGAACTGCGGCCCCAGGGGATCGCCTCCGGACATGGGACCCCTATGACGGGCGATGCGGTCGCGGACAAGCTGGCGGAGTTCGCACAGGATTTCGCCGCGCCGAAGTACGGTCGGTACGTCGCGGAACCGGCTCGCTTCGATGAAAACGGAGCGGTTTTTGTGCCCCCGCCCCCGCCGGACTATCTCAAGGGGGCGCTGGCGGGGCTGGGACTGGCGGCCCTGATCGGGCTGGGCATCTACGCCCTCTCCCGGCGGGGCGATGATGACGAAGGCGGGATGCGGCGTCCTATCGCCGTCGGTCCGATGCGGATCGAAGACCTGGAAGGATAGGAGCAGGATAAATACGGAGGGAAACGGGGACGATGCCGCCCGGCGACGCCGCCTTGCCACGGAACTGTACCGACCAGAGGTGGCCCGTTTGATCCTGATTGGGGAAGCACCACCACCGACGCGTTTTTTCTTCTACGGGGACTCGCTGTTTCTGCAGTACCTGCGGCGGGCCTTCATTGGCGATTCCCAGGGCGAGGGCAGTGTGGGTCTGGTGCCGGAAGTGGGAATGCACGGTCCGGACTGGTTTTTGACATACTTTCGTGCCCTGGGCGGCTGGCGGACCGATGTTTGCGACGCGCCAAAGCGGGCGACCAGGGGCGGAGCGGATGAGGTGGGGGACTGCCTGGAGGGGTTGCTGCTGCGATGGCGGGCGCAGCCGCGAGACCCGGATGCCGCGCTGGTAGTGTCGCCCAAACGACTGGTGGCATTGCTGCCGGAAGCAGTGCGCCGGGAGGTGACCGCAAGCGTCCCGCCGCCCGGTCAGTGGAACGCGCATCGGCAGGCGTTCTTGCGCGAGATGAGCGGCATTTTGGAGCGTCACTTTGGACGGGAACCCTTGCGCCGGGTCGCCGCATCCGTGGACCTGGATGAGGCAGTGCTGGACTTCGAGATAGCCCGCGCCTGCGCGGAGGGCGCGGACGAAACAGAGATACGACGATTACTGCGCGGACACCCGCGCGAGGCGGCCTTGCTCAGGGCCTGGACCGCCGGGGAGGACAGCGGATAATGGCAAGCAGTGCAACCATGATGGCGGGAGGCCCGCGATTGCAGGAACAACATACAATCACCGTTCTGGTGGACAACAAGCCAGGGGTTCTCGCCCGCGTTTCGGGGCTTTTCGCGCGGCGCGGTTACAATATCGAGTCGCTGACCGTCTCTATCACGGAAAACCCGGAAGTTTCCCGTATGACCATCGTGGTCGGCGGTGATATGGACACGCTGGAGCAGATCACCAAGCAGCTGCATAAACTGATTGACACGCTGAAAGTGGTAGATTATCTCGATATCCCCATGCTGGAGCGAGAGCTTGCGCTGATCAAGGTGAGCGCGGACCCCGGTCAGCGGGCAGAACTGATGCAGCTTGTCGAAATCTTTCGAGGCCGCGTCATAGATGTCGCCGAGAAGACTTTCGTGGTGGAGGTGACCGGTAGCGGCGAGAAGATTGATTCGTTCGAAAAACAGATGGAAGCATTCGGGGTCCGTGAACTGGTACGGACGGGCCGAATCGCGATGATGCGCGGGCCGCGCACCGTTTGATCGCTCTAATGCTCAGATCGCTCTAACACAATGACGCTGCAAATAAAACGAGAGCCGGGGCGGATCACGTTCCTCCGAACCGAGGATGGATCGGTCCTTCTGGTGCAGAACGCACTGCCGGACACACGCCCGTTCCTGCACCCAATTGCGACACCAGATGGGGCAGGGATTCTGACCGAAGACTCCCCGCCGCACCATCCCTGGCAGCATGGATTATATGTCGGCATGAATGCGGTAAATGGTGTCGGCTTCTGGACCGAGAGGGAGCGTGACGGCACCTTCCATCCGGCCCCGCTGACTGACCCGGTCGCCGAGGGCAGCCAGGCTGAGTGGAAGGTGACTGCCTCATGGCGCGATCCTTCAGGAGACCCGGTGCTGACGGAAACGCAGGAATGGAAACTGGCAGATCAGGGCAGCCGCCTCGAACTGGGACTCCGCTGGACGCTGGCGGCAGAGGTCCCCAGTGTCTCCTTCGGACGTTACGACTACGGTGGGCTGTTCCTGCGGATGCCGTACCGCTCAGATGCCGATTCCCCGTCACTGCTGACCAGCGAGGGGGCAACCCGGCCAGGCGAAGCGGAGGGGAAACGGGCGCGCTGGGTGGCTTTGGCGATGACTGTTGGCGGAAAAGCCAAATCCGCGGGCATCGCGATCCTGGACCACCCCGGCAACCCGGAACATCCGACACCGTGGCGTGTGGACGAGCAGTACGGCATCGGACCAAGCAGATGCATCTCCGGAGCCTGGCAGTTAGAGCAGGGGAAGCCCGCGACCGCTCGTTACCGGATAGTGGTCTTCACCGGCGAACCGGATGCCGGGCTACTGAATAGCCGCTGGCAGGACTTTTGCGAGGAGCAGAGCTAAAATGGTGCAGCGCAGCGCAATCTTGGTTCATCCCCACTTCGATGCCACCTGGCCCTGGGCAGCGGACTATCTGCGGGACCTCTGGCAGGCACAGGGGGAAGTACAGTTCGTTCGGCTTGTGTCCGGTGACACGCGGCCTGTGGGAGAGGTGCTTTCATCTCCCGAAACCGTAGAGCGTCTCATTGTGCTGCATGTGCCGGTGACAGAGCGGTGTCTGAAGACCCTGGAATCGCTGAAAGAGGCGGCATTCGAGACATCGCTTCCCGCTGGTGCCGACGATCTGCTGACTGCACGCGGGGTTCATTGGTACCACCATCGGTCAGAGGGGTTCTGGGGGGAATCGGTCAGTGAGTTCGGGCTTGCGCTGACGCTTTGCGGCCTGAGGCGTATCCCGCAGCTCCATCGTCAGATGGTCACGGACCTCTCCACGTGGGACTACAACCCGCCTGGTGGGGTAGGACAGCCTGGCGCACGTGGCGCTCAGTTTGGCGACGATCCCCACTTCACGAATGGCGCAGTCGCCGGAAAAAGAATACGCATTGTGGGTGCCGGGAACATCGCCAGTCGGTATGCCCGCTTTACTACGATGCTGGGCGCGGAGGTCGCCGCCTGGGACCCGTTTGCCAGTGAGCCCTGCTTCCACCTCGCAGGTACGCGCCGTATCGAACGCCTGGAGGATCTGGTGACCGATGCGGAGATCTTCGTGCCCATGGTCCCGCTGACGGAAAAAACGCACGGACTGGTGACGGCGGAGCATCTTCGCGCCTTGCCGACCGGCTGCCTGGTAGTGCTGGTGACGCGGGCACAGATATGCGACGTGGAGGTCCTGCGCCAGCGTGTGCTGGCGGACGAGATCGCGCTTGCCGCCGATGTCTTCGACAGGGAGCCACTGCCGCTCGATGATCCGCTGCTTGGAAGGCACAATGTCGTCCATACCCCGCATAACGCCGGGCGAACGGTCCACTCCAATCAGCAATGGGCGTTGGCCCTGGCGGAGCAGTTCCGGCAACCATGACCGAGCTGATCACCCGCGCCCAGGCCGACACCTTTTTTGTGGTTCTCCTGGGGGTCGGCTTCGTCGCCGCGCTGTCAGCGGGGATGCTGGCACGGCGGCGCGGCGGGGACCCTTTGCTCGGCGCGCTGTTCTGGGGAGGGCCACCGCTTCTGATCGGCTTGATGTGGCGGGTCTATAATGCGATCACCGACCGCATCGGTCTGGACCGGGTGGCGAATCTCGCGGTGAACTTTGCGTTGTTCGTCGCCGTTGGTGTCGCCTGCGGCTTGGGCTGGACAGCGATTTCGGCGCGACGGGGCGTCTCCAGTCCCGAGGATTAGGAAACAGAGTCGGGTGAACCGCCGAGGAACCCGCAGTAAATAGTGTCCCCGGGTCGAGAGACAAACCAGACCCACGTCGCTCTCAGGGCCTGAGTGCGAACGCAACCCCGTTTCCGCCGCACGATGAGGCGGCAAAGCGATAAGGAGCAGTGGCTTAAAATTATGGCAGTGAAAGTTTACTACGAAGATGATGCATCTCTGGACGTGTTGCGGGGCAAGACCCTGGCCGTCATCGGCTACGGCAGCCAGGGGCACGCCCACGCGCAAAACCTGCGCGATTCCGGTATGGAGGTCGTGGTCGGTCTGCGGCCCGGTAAGTCGGCGAATAAGGCTCGCGAAGACGGTTTCGAGGTGCTTCCGGTCGCTGAGGCGGCCCGGCGTGGTGAGGTGGTGATGATCCTGGTGAACGACGAGTTCCAGGGCGATCTGTACCGAGAGCATATCGCGGAAAACCTGCAAGAGGGCGATGCGATCGCATTCGGGCACGGCTTCAACATCCACTTCGGGCAGATCGTCCCGCCGCCCGGTGTGGACGTGTTCATGGTCGCCCCCAAGGGACCGGGCCATCTGGTACGCCGTGTTTACACCGAGGGCAAAGGGGTTCCCTGCCTGGTCGCCATCCATCAGGACGCCTCCGGAACGGCGAAGGATAAGGCGCTTGCCTGGGCAAAAGGGGTTGGCGGAACCCGTGCGGGTGTGCTGGAAACGTCGTTCCGCGAGGAGACCGAGACCGACCTGTTCGGCGAGCAGGCCGTGCTTTGCGGCGGCACCACTGCGCTGGTCAAAGCCGGGTTCGAGACTCTGGTCGAGGCCGGATATGAGCCGGAAATCGCCTACTTTGAGTGCCTGCACGAACTCAAGTTGATCGTGGACCTGATGTACGAGTCGGGGATCGCCGGGATGCGCTACTCTATCTCCGATACAGCCCAGTTCGGCGACATGACACGCGGCCCGCGTATCGTCACCGATGAGACGAAGAAGGAAATGGGAAAGATCCTAAAAGAGATCCAGCGCGGCGAGTTCGCCAGGGAGTGGATTCTGGAGAACAAGGCCAATCGCCCCGCCTTCAATGCGCTCACCAAGCAGGATGAAAACCACCCGATCGAGCAGGTGGGCAAGCAGCTTCGTTCCATGATGTCCTGGGTGACCAAGTCCGCTATTTCGCAGACAAAGAGCGACGAGACCGACTAGAAAGACCAGACCGTGAGCCAGCCCGGAAACGGCGTGAATGGGAACGGAAACGGCGCCGGGCACGAGGGGGAGGGGATCCCCCAGAATGCTCGGCGCCTGGACCGGCGCGTCGTGCGCCCGAACTACCTTCCGGCCCGAATGAATCCGGAGCAGGGCTGCTATGGCTGCCTGATCTCCGTTGGGGTTGTCGCGGTAACCGTGCTGATCTGGGTCTTTATCTACTGGTACAACGAGCCGAACTTCCACCGCCCGGACGAAGACGCCTCGCCCCCGCCGCCCGCACAAACCCTGCGCCGTCCGCGCCCTGATGCGAAGCCGCCATAACATTCTAAATCTCCTAGAGCCTGACTCCGGCTCCGGCCGAAGTCCCTGCCCTGTTGTTGCCCCCCGAGCAGCATCGAAGCCCGCAACCAGGGCACCGTCGCGAACAGAACCCTCGGCCACCAGGCCATCAACGCGTCCCCCGGGCGGGCAACGCCGAAGCCCCCGCCATAAATGGCTGGGCTGAGGATGGTGCGCCGCTTCGGGCACTCGGGAAACCGGCATGGGTTCAGTCACACCCACCGGCGTTGGTGGGCGGGACCTTCCCCAGGGGCTTACCCCGGTCCTTACCTGCCTGCCGTGCCTGCAGCTTATCTTCGGCAGCTTTATGACGACGCAACCAAGGAACCAGAACCTATGAATCACGAGACGAATGCGGTACAGATCTTTGACACGACCCTTCGTGATGGCGAGCAGTCGCCGGGCGCCGCCCTGAATATCGAGGAGAAGCTGGAGATCGCCCGCC
>JACMJB010000275.1 GCA_014380815.1 Armatimonadota bacterium | reverse complement strand
GGGATAAATCAACGCGGTGGCGATCCCGAATGCACCGTCGTCCATCGCCTCCTGGGTCACCCGGCGCATCGTCTCCAGCTCCTCCGGGGTCGGGTCGCCCTGGTCCCACCCTTTGGCGAACTCGCGAATCGTCGCCCCACCGACAAACGAGCCAAAGTTGACCGACACCCCGCGCTCCCCCAGAAAATCGAGCCATTCGTGGAATCGGGTCCAGGGCTGGGGCAGTGTCGCCCGGTCGTTCTCGCCGGAGCTTGCGCCGAAAGGTGAGACGCGTCGTCCTCCGAACGGAACGGGTGTCCAAAGCTCGCCCAGGATCTCGGTCGTGACCCCCTGGGTCACCTTCGAGAGTGAACGGCCGTCAGTCAGGAACGGCATCAGCGAATGGCTTTGAATGTCAATGAAGCCGGGACAGACCACCAGACCCGATGCCTCCACGACCTCCTCGGCGGAATCCGGTGTGATGCGCGCGGGCGGTGCCAGGGCGGCGATCCGCCCCCCCGCCAGGGCGAGATCCCCCCGGTACCAGGGGCTGCCCGTGCCGTCCACAACCCGCGCGCCGCGGATGAGAACCTCGTAGGGGGTCGCCAACCGATCCTGCCTTATGCCTTTCGCGGGGCGCGCAGAACCATCCCCGCGAACTTCGGGAGCAGGGCGACTTTATGGATCTTCTTGGGGTTGGCAGCCAGCCGATACAGCCACTCCAGCCCGACGTTCTGCATCCAGACCGGAGCGCGTTTCACCGTTCCGCTAAACACATCGAGCGTACCACCGACCCCGATACAGACCGGGACGCCAAGGGCGGCTTTATGGCGAAAGATAAATTTCTCCTGCTTGGGGATGCCCAGCGCGACGAGCAGAATATCGGTCTTCGCCTCTCGGATCGTTTCCACGATCCCCGCTTCGTCCTCCGGCTTGAAAAAACCGTCCCGGACCCCGACAATGTTCGCGGCGGGATACCGCTCCCGCATCTGGACCGCCGCCGCCTCCGCGACACCCGGCGCGGCACCGAAAAAGAAGACCCGCCAGCCCTTCTCCCCGGAGAGAGCGATCAGGCGGGCGGAAAGGTCCACTCCGCTGACTTTGGCCGGGACCGGGGTGCCCATCCGCCGCGTCGCCCAGAGGATTCCCGCCCCATCGGGCGTCACGAGGTCGGAGGCCGCGACAATCTGCGCGAATTCGGCGTCCTGGGTCGCGGTCACCACCATCGAGGCGTCGGCAGTGACAATATGGTGCGGCATCCGTGAGTGGATGAACTCCTCCGCGAGCGCGAGCGCCCCTTCCATGGTAACGCGGTCTACGCGCATCCCAAGAAGCGTGACAGATTGGCGGGCGGTCGTTTGGGGGGGGGCTGGGTCGAGCGTCATTTGGCACATTATAACGGCAAAACCATCCCTCAGTCCATGAGCGGGGTCCAGACCCCGTCTTCGCCGAGAAGTTCACAGGGGCGGAAACGGGCCTTGTACGACAGGCTCGCGCAGTCCGCCACATAGTAACCGAAGTAGGCCCACGGTTTGCCCAGATGTTCCGCCAGTTTCAGTGTCTGCAGGATCGCGAAGGTTCCCAGGCTTCGATCGGCAAGGTCCGGGTCGTGATAGTGGTAGACGCCCGAAATGATCGTCGGGGTCACATCGGTCAGCACGACCGCACGGAGGAGGTCCCCTTCCCAGATGCTGATCTCAATGGAGGGCACCGGATTGTGCAGAAACGAGAAGGTATAATCCTCCTCCGTCTTTTCGATCGGGGGCCAGCCCTTTCGCGTCTCCTGAGAGGCATGATAACGGTTGTAGAGCGTTAAACGCGCCTCGTCCACTACCGGAGCGGCGAAGCGGACAAGCAGATCGGCGTTTCGCTTGGAGGCGCGGCGCTGGGATCGGTCTGGGGTAAACCGGTCTACTGGGATACGAAGGGAGCGGCACTCCCGGCAGCCATCGCAGACCGTCCGAAACAGGAGCGGACCGAATTTACGGTAGCCCTGGTTCATTGCCGCTTCGTACTCACCCGATGTCAGGCGCAGAAGCACCAGATACTCCTGCCGCGACGGGCGGTCCGGCAGGTAGATACAGCTCTCGTCCTCGGCGGTAAAGGTATCCAGCACTTGCACAGGCCCATTGTACGGCGGTTCCCTTTATCGGTCCAGACATGCCAAAGGCCGCCAGCGGAATAACCAGAAGGCGGCCTTTGCGAAGAGGACAACAGGGGCTACGGGTGGTTTACCACCTTGCCGGTCTTGTCGTCCAACGGGTCGCCGGTGACGGCGTCCACAACCTTTTCGCCGACGCCGCGGGTGTCGGGGGTACCATCGTTCGCATAGCCACCGGTCTTGATGCTGGGCGTGGTCTCGCCCAGCTCTTCCCGCTGGTTCAGCCCCTTGGTGCTGTCGGGGTCCGTGTCATAGGCGGTGGCTCCGGTTGCGCCCAGGCTGCCCGCCACGCCGTAAGTGCCGGCCGTACCCAGGCTGCCTGCGGGAGTCGTCATACCCGTGCCGTAGGCACCCGCGACCGGCAAGCCAGTCTTGTCGTCCATGCGGTCGCCGGTCACGGCGTCGGCAGCCTTCTCCGAGATGCCGCGCGTATCCGGCGTCCCCGCTGCGGTGTAGCCGCCGGTCTGGATTCCGGGCACACGGTTGCCGGGGGTGTCAACGTACGTTGTGTCTTCGACATCAGTCGTCGCGCCGTGTCCGACGCCGGAGACCGTGTTGTCGTTGTCAACGCGGTCCACAGCAGCAACGGCTGCGCCGGATGCTACCGCACCCGCCAGTCCACCGATGACCGCACCAGCGAGGGTACCGAGTGGCCCCACAGCAGAACCCGCGATAGCACCCGTCACCGCGCCACCGACCCCGCCAAGAGCCGCGCCCTTTTCCGCGTCGCCGCTCGGGTTGTCGTCAATGCCGTGCTGCACACTATCGTCGTTCAGTTCGTCATCGCTCAGCGTCGTTCGGTCGTTGTTGTAAGATGTATTGGACATATCATGCCTCCTGCGTTTGCGTAAGAAGCGCGCATCGCTGTTCCTCTTCTTCGAGGGCCAGAGGCGCTTCCAGACTTGCACTCGGGATTTACCCGACACACTCCACGCCTAAACGCTGCCGCCGAAAACCGTACGGCTCTCAGCCGCCTCCAGGAGTGCCGCGAGAGAGCGCTCTTCAAGAGAATCAAGCACCAGGTCTGGCGTGTCGAAGATGAGGTTCCGCGTCATCGGGTTTGGCACCGCGACACAGAAAATCTCCGCCCGTTTTGCCGCAAGCAGCCCATTTGGCGAATCTTCCACCGCGATGGCTTCGGCGGCTGCCGCCCCGAGCCGGGCGAGTGCGGTCCGGTAAAGTTCCGGATCTGGCTTGGTGCGCGAAACATCATCAGCGCAGCAGGTTGCGTCGAAAAAGGACAGAATTTCAAAGCGTTTCAGATGCCCCTCCACCCAGGCGCGGTCCGAACTGGACGCGATCCCCAGCTTCAGCCCCATCGCCTTTGCTTCAAGAAGGATTGCCAGAACGCCGGCGCGCAGGGGTTCCGCAGCGAGCCGCTGGGCGAACCGTTCACGCCGCCATACCCGTATCCTGTCAGCGTCTACCGGCTTTTCACTGCGCTCCAGCAGGTATGTGTGCGGGTCGAAGGTAATCTGGTCTTTACCACGCCCGATGGTGTTCTCCCAGAGCAGGCGCGGAAGCTCGCAGCCATGGTCCGCGTACACGTCACGCCAGGACTCGAATTCTGGCGTCTCGGTGTCGAGTATGGTGCCGTCAAAATCGAAAATCAGTGCTTGAATGGACATGCCATTGCGATTGTACCTGGCACGTTCGGAAAACAAAGGAGTCGGACCGATGATCAAGCCGCTTGGAATCGGCGTTGTTGGGGCAGGCAGTATCGGGATTCGCGGGGCGCTGGATCACCTTTGCCTGCCGGATGTCCAGAGCCGGGTGCTGCTTGCCGGGGTCTGCGATCCCGCACCAGGACGGGCAGACGCCGCCGCCCAGAAGTACGGGGTCCGCCGAGCCTACCCCTCTTATGAAGAGATGCTCGCCGACCCGGCGGTCGAAGCGGTGACCCTCTGCTCCCCCATCGGACTTCACTACGAGCAGGGTCTTCTGGCGGTCCGCGCGGGCAAACACGTTCACTTCAACAAAACCATGACTGTGACCGCCGCAGAGGCGACGGAGATCATCCAGGAAGCCGGGGCGCGGGGTGTCAAACTGGTGGCCTCGCCCGGTCAGATGCTGCGCACCGCGAATCTGCGCCTGCGGCGGATGATCCAAGACGGCGCACTGGGGCGGCTCTCCTGGGCGGTGACCGGGGCCGCCTTCGGGTCCTACCATGAGAAAGAATCCGTGCGCGGCGGGACGGACCCGCTGACGAATATCAATCCTTCCTGGTACTGGCGCAAGCCCGGCGGCGGCCCGCTGTACGATATGACCGTTTACGGCCTGCACACTCTGACCGGTATCCTCGGTCCGGTGCGGCGTGTGACCGCGATGAGCGGGATCGCGGTTACCGAGCGGGAGTTTCAGGGGCAGCGTTATACCACCGACGCCGACGACAATTCGCTGGTCGTCCTCGATTTCGGGGACGCCATTTTCGCCCTGGCCCATGGCACGGTCGCTGGTTCCATCACCGAATTTGGGCAGCCCTCGATCTTCGGCACCAAGGGGAGCATCGTCGGGCTGAAGTGGAACGGCGAGCCACTGGACTATCCCGGCAAAACGGAGGGGGTTTCGCCCGTCCAGCTTTTGCCGCACATCAAAGATACTGTCCACGCACAGATGGACGAGGCGCATGTCTTCGAGGATGTGATGCAGCTTGTGGACCTGGTGCGCGAAGGGACCCCGACCAATGCGACCGCGGAGCATGCCCGCCATGTGGTAGAGATCATCGAGGCGGGCTACCGGGCAGCGGAGACCGGCGCCACCCAGGATTTAACGACCACTTTCACGCCACCCGAAGGGATTTAGCGGGGCGGATGACATCTGTAGCACCGGCGGTGACAGCGAGATATAATAAGCTATAGATATTTAGCAACAGTTAATCGTTAGAAGCGGGCGGGCATTCTGCCCGTTCGCTGTTTGTCAGGAGGCTGCCGATCATGCCCGCCGCACTGCTGGAATCCCCCTCAGCACTACCCTCAGATTTGATCCCCTTAGAGACTTCTGCCGCGCCCCGCAAGGCCAGGCTCTGGATGCCTCGGCGGGTGGTATTCACGCCTGCCGCACTGGAGGAGTCGTGGGGGCAACGAATCCATGCGCGAGTCGCCGCGCTGGGACTGCCCATCGAGGAACTGGCCGCGAACCGCCTGACCGGTCTGCGCGGCGACGACACCCGCAGCACCTACCAGCTAGCAAAATCCACCCTTGCCGTCGTGACCGCCCCGCCCTCCGCAATGAAGCTGCAGCCGATCCCGCCAAGTGCGGACTGGCAGTTTCATCTCGCAGAGGGGTGTCCGGCCCACTGCCAGTACTGCTACCTTGCCGGGAGCCTGAGTGGACCACCCGTGGTGCGGGTCTTCGCGAATCTTCCGCAGATTCTGGCGAACAACGCCCGTTACGCACCGGGAGGGGGTCCCGTTCAGACCTTCGAAGCTTCGTGCTATACCGATCCGCTGGGCATCGAGCACCTGACCGGCAGCCTAGCGGAATGTATCCGCTGGTTTGGTGCCCAGGGGACAGCATATCTGCGCTGGGTCAGCAAGTTCGACGCCGTGGACCCGCTTTTGGATCTACCGCACAACGGGCATACCCGCTGCCGCGCCAGTGTCAATGCCGCCCCGGTCTCTCGGCGCTATGAGGGCGGTGTCGCCTCGGTCGCGGACCGGCTGGTGGCCTTGCGCAAGCTGGCGCTTCCCCGGAAGCGGGGGGGAGGAAACTACCCGGTCGGCATCGTCCTCGCCCCCATTATGCCGATTCCGGACTGGCAGGCGCATTACGGCAGGCTGCTGGACGATATTGAGGGCGCGCTGGACTTTTCCTGCGATCTGACCTTTGAGCTGATTACGCACCGCTTCACACCCGGCTCGCGGGATACGCTTCTGGACTGGTACCCGAACACGACGCTCGATCTGGACCCGGCAAGCCGCGAAGTCAAACGCAACAAATTCGGCGGCGAGAAATACGTGTATCCGAAAGTCGCGATGAAGGAGCTGCGCACCTTCTTCGAGCAGGAGATCGCGCGGCGCTTCCCGGCGGCACGAATCCTCTACTTCACCTGAACCCGATTCACTGACCCGGTGTACCAACCCGGTGCACCAACCCAGTTCTCCTACTCTGTGACCTCCACGGGGTTCGTGGACGGCTCGACCAGCTTGGTAGCGGGTTTGCCGTCGGTATCTACCCAGATGCCGCAGGGACCCCCGCCAGGGTTTTCCGCGATTTCGAAGGTCGTGCCGTCGCTGCGGTGGAGCGGGTTCATGAAGCGCGATGCCCGCTCCGCGTCGCCCGCGACGTAGTGGGCGATCAGCGAGCGTCGGAACCGGTCCGTGGTCGTATTGGGGTAGCTTCCGTGAACCAGGGTTCCGTCGAAGAAAAGAACGTCGCCGATCTCCATCGGAACGGCGACGGGCGTTTCCCCGTCGGGAACCGGCACGGTCACATCGGTGAAGCTCTCGGTCACATCCGCGGGCTTGGTGCAAAGGACAGGCCATCGGTGGCTTCCGGGAATCACCTGCATGCAGCCGTTCGCCTCGTCACAGCGATCGAGCGCCATCCAGGCCGCCATGCAGGTACTGGGGGCCACCTTCAGATAGTAGTTGTCCTGATGGAGCGCCTGACCCCGCCCGCCCGCGGGCTTGAAGTAGAGCATGGTTTGGCCCAAAGAAGGCGATCGGCCCAGCAGGGCGGTCAGATACCGGTCCAGACGCGGGTCGAGTGCCCAGCGAAGGCTGATCGCATCCCAGCGATGCATATGGATCATACGCGGAAACCGTTTCAGCGGGTCGGCGCTGGTCAGATCCACTCCGGCGAAATCGCCGGGGTAGATGCCTCTCGCGCGCAACGTCATGTAGTGATCGCGCAGCGCAGCGGCCTCGCCCGGGGAAAAAAGCCCGCGCACAACCGCGTATCCGTTTTCCTGGTAAAAGCGGCTTTGCTTGCTGGTGTCGTCTGCGAACTCGGTTTCCGGTGCCGTGATGCTCATGACAGCTCTGCTCCTGTGACGTTGCGGCTCTGCAAGCGGTGAATCTTCCTTATTGAAGCGCATCCCGGGCGATGCGGCAAGCCAGGGAAGGCCGTGCATGACTTTTGTACGGGCCGGGTATCCTTCCCTGTACGAAACCGGTTCCAGCAGGCAGCGGAATTCCGTTACCAGGGACAAAATTCAGAGCGAGGTGACCGTGAGCGAGATGACGATTCCGGAAACGGAACCCGAGGAGTCAGAGGCGGCGGATCTGCCAGGTGCCTCAGCATCTGTAGTGGAGGCCGGCGCGGTGGAGGAGGTCAATGAGGCGGTTCAGGGTGGCGTGGCCTCGGATGGCGATCCGAACGACGACCGGATGGGCGCACCGGTGCTGATGCCGGATTGAGCAAGC
>JACMJB010000274.1 GCA_014380815.1 Armatimonadota bacterium | reverse complement strand
CCGCCCTGTTGCTGGGACTCGTCGCAGGTACCCTTGGGGTCGGCGGGGCGATTCTGCGCCGGTTCTTCGAGTTTCCCTGAATCTCCCTGCCGCGCCGGAACCGGGCAGAAAAGGGGGTGGGTTACTCGGAGATCTTCGTGCCGGGCTTGGCGGGTACGTGGCGGCGCAGCAGCAAGATCGCACTGTAGAATAGGCTCAGCGTGACCGCGACAGAGACCAGCGCCCAGAAGAGAGCCGGGCGGAGCGGGGCGGTATCCCCCTCACCGCCTGCCAGGCCGCGAAAGATCACCAGCGCCCCGGCGAACACCCCCAGGCAAAAGATACCCAGCACCAGATTCCCAAAGTCTCGGCGATTCATACCGCTCCCTCCCCTAGATGGATCGTTTCTTATTTTATCGGGCGGCGCGAAAGGCGGCAATGCCGAAGCGAGTGTTCTAACCACGGCGGGAAAAGGTCCCGACAATCTATCACTATGCGTCAACGGAGCCTTCATCGTCCGTCCATCGCCGCGAATTGCGCTAGGGGCTGCTTCCGTGCCGCGCTTCTTGTGGCGGCGCTCTCCTGCGCCGTTCTTCGTGCCGAGGCGATCCTCCGCGTCGCGGGGGAGGTGGGCCGTAACCGGGCGGCCCCGACGGGGGCTTATGCCGGGAGCGGATGGCAGTTCCTGGGCTACTGGGGCGGGGTGCTGGGAACCCCTGTCGCGCCGCACTTTTTCCTGACTGCCAAACACGCGGGCTTCGCGGGAGATGGACAGTTTCACACGGAAAGCGGCGACTACACGGTGGTGAATGCGTTCAGCGACCCTGGCAGCGATCTGGTGCTATATCAGGTAGCGGAGACCTTCTCCGAATTCGCGCCGCTGTACACCGGCAGCGACGAAGTCACGCTCGGCGAAGCGGTGCTATACGGTTGTGGCACGGATCGGGGCGGCCCGGTTCTGGTGGACGGCGTGCAGCAGGGCTGGGAGTGGGGCATCGCGGACTTTCCGAAAAGCTGGGGGACCAATGCGGTCAGTAGCATCGCCGATTTCGGATCGAGCCTGGGAGATCTGTTGCTCTTCACGGTGGACGGGGCGGGCAGCGGCTTTGAGAACGAGGGCGCCATCTCGGCCTGGGACTCCGGCGGACCGGTCTTTGTTCAGGAGAGTGGTGTGTGGAAGCTCGCGGGGGTTCATTACGGCGTCGAAAATTATAGCCTCGACGGGCAGAACGGTTTCAGCGGTGCCATCTGGGATACGCGCGGACTGTATGTCCGGGGGAACAATGGCTATGAGTTTGTGTCATCGTCGCTGACCGCCCCGCAGCCGGGCCTTTTTGGTTCGACCCGCACCTCGTCGCGTCACCGCGACTTTCTTCAGCCGATCCTGAGTGCGGACCTCGCGCTCGCCACACCGGAGCCGGGGACGCTGCCGCTTCTTCTGCCGCTCTTTGCGCTGGGGGCTGCCGGGCATTGTCGGCGGCGGCGGACCCTGCTCTGATTCGGATTCCCTTCTGCCGCCGCTTTCCTGCCACCGTCGCCGTCCTTGCGACGCTCGCGCTGGGCACAGCGACGGCGACGGCATCGCGGGCGATCATCACCAAAGGCGGAACGGGCCGTAACCTATCCCGCCCCGCCGGGGAGTATGCCGGGCGCGGCTGGGAGTTGACGGGGGAGTGGGGCGGGTTTCTGGGCGTTCCCATCGCGCCGCACTATTTCGTGACCGCGAAGCATGTCGGGGGTGGTGTCGGGCAGAAACTGCTGTTTCGCGGCGCGGCCTATACCACGGTCGAGGCGCTTTCTTGCCCCGACAGCGACCTTGGCGTTTGGCGCGTCCGGGAGCGGTTTCCTGTTTGGGCGCAGCTTTATCCCCGGCGAGACGAGGCCGGCAAGGAGATCTTCCTGGTCGGTCGCGGCACGGCACGCGGCGCTCCTGTGGTCACCCAGCAAGGCGTGCTGCGCGGCTGGCGCTGGGGGGCGGACGATCACCGGCAAAGCTGGGGGGTCAACCGGGTATTGGGAATCGCCGATTACACGAACCCGGCGGGACACTGGCGAAACGATCTGCTGACCTTCGCCTTCGATGCGGATGGCGGTCCGCACGAGGGGATCGTTTCCGGGAGCGATTCCGGCGGCGCGGTTTTTCTTCAAGATACGGACGGTGTCTGGAAGCTGGGAGGCATCTTGTACGGGGTAGACGGCACCCCATACGCCCCCACCGCCGAGGGAAAGGGCGCAGCGGGCGGCGCCTTTCTGGATACCCGTGACCTGTACGAGCGGGACCGGCGCACCGGCGAGATGCACTACCATGACCCCCTGCGCCCCGCCCCGGAGCCGACCGTCGCGGGGGCCACTCGGATCTCGTCCAGCCTGCCGTATCTGCAGAGCGTGGTTCCTGATCTTCGCCCATTCCCCTGGGTTTGGATTCTTGCGGGTGTCGCGGCGGCAACGACGGCCACCGCTCTGGCGATTCATTTGCGGCGGCGAGGATCAGCCCTTCTCCAGAGGCGCCAGGCCCGGGGCAGATAACCCCAAACGCTGCTGGAGCAGAGCGTAGCGCGCCCGACCGACCGGCAACTGATCCTTGCCGCTCAGGCGGACCGCGTAGCTGTGATTCCCCAGCAGGAGCAGTTCCTCGACAGCATCAATGCGGACGATAGCGGAATCATGGATGCGCAGGAAGCGCTCCGGGGGGAGCAGGGTTTCCAGCTGTGTCAGGGTGTAGTAGGTGCGGTGTTCGCCGCCGTCTTCTGTCCGGACCAGTACCCGCTTGTCCCGCGCGATGGCACAGCGGATCTCCTCCACGCGCACCAGCAGCACGGCGTAATCCTTGCGAATGGGAAGGCGCTGAAGGCGGGCAGGCTCGCGCAGGATCTGCTCGGTGAGGCGGCGCGCGATCTCGCTGCGGGCAGCAGTGCCCACCGCGAGACGCTCGCGAGCGCGCACCAGGGTTTTTGCCAGGCGGACCGGGCTGACCGGCTTCATCAGATAGTCCAGGGCGGCCTGCTCGAACGCCTGCGCGGCGTACTCTGAATACCCGGTGACAAAGATGATGAGTGCGTCCGATGTGCTCTGCTGAAGTGCCTCCGCGAACTGGAGGCCGGTCAGGCCGGGCATCTGAATATCGAGAAAGAGAAGGTGGGGACGCAGATCTTCGGCGAGCTGGAGCGCCTGCGCCGCGCCCTCCGCCTCCCCGACAACGGCCACCCTCTGCTCCTCCAGCATCCGCCGCAGGTGCTCGCGTGCGAGCGGTTCGTCGTCCACAATCACAGCGGTAAGCTTACCCAGTTCGGCAGGAGCGACCCCCAGCGACGAAGCTATCACCTCATCCGACATCTTGATTCTCCCAGCGCCCCATTATGCCCGCTCCACGAGGCTGGGTTGCGGCGTTCGCGGTGCCGCCGGATAGGGTGCGTCCTGGCCGTTCGTGCTGGGCGGAACGCGCAGGGGGGAGGCGCTGCTTTTACCAGTGCCACGTGCAGTCACAGCGCGCACCGTCGCCACGGGCGGGATGCGGAACGCCGCAAGCGTTCCCGCATCTCGTCGGGAAAACAAGCGGATTCGCGCATCGGGGCCGTACACCAGGCATAGCTGCTCCGAGCAGAGAGCGAGGCCATGCGAGCGGCGCGGCAGTGTGGTGTCCCCCTGGGGATCGCGTTCCGCCGCTTCCGAACTCGCGACCCCACCGAGAGGAGGCAGGGCACGGCGGCGTTCGGTCGGGGTCATGCCCACGCCATCGTCCGCGACAGCGACCAGGACATGCCCGCTGCGCTGCTTTCGAGCTGTTACCCGCACGCATCCCGGTCCCAGTTTCGGGGCGATTCCATGGAGAATGCTGTTTTCTACCAGTGTCTGAAGGACGAAGGGCGGTACTCCGGCGCTCTGCGCCTCCGGCGCGATGTCCCATTCAAAGCGGAGCCGCGCGCCCAGCCGCAGTTTCTCGATCTCCACGTAGTCCGTCACATACTCCGCCTCCTCTTCCAGAGGCTGCACGGCCCGTGCGGAACTTTCCAGTGCGCGGCGCATGATCTGGGCGAGCTGAATAGTGGCTGCCTCGGCCCGGTCGGGCGCAAGGCGGCAAAGGGCGGCGATAGAGGTCAGGGCATTGAACAGGAAATGCGGGTGGATACGCGCCCGCAGTGCGCCCAGTTCCGCTTCCGCGAGCATCGCACGGCTGCGCTCCGCTTCCAGGCGAAAGCGCTCGGCGGTCTGCCGCGTGAGGGCGTCATTGAGGATCATGTGCAGCAGGACCAACCCGACCGAGTTTGCTCCGACCCGCAGCACCGCCATTTTCAGCGAGAAGGGGGCGGCCTCCGCTCCTCCGATCCAGAGGCGAAGCAGGATCGCGTCGGCTTCGGCGAACAGGATGGTGCTGACCCCCGCGGCGATCACGACGTTGCCTGGAATAATCCGCCGCCGGTCCGGTGACAGCCCTGCGACGCGCCGTGCCGCCAGTGCGGCGATCAGACAGAAGAGAATGGACAGGATGGCGCGCCCGAGCGCCTCCTGCTGCAAAAACAGGGGCGCGCCCACGATCATGAGGGCGGCGGTCATTGAGCCGACCGCCCCGCCGCACCGCAGGGCAGCGAACGTGACGATCAGTGTGTAGGTGTCGTAGGGCGCACGCTCCTTGGCAAAATACAGTTCGACCAAACCCACCAGGCCCAGGAACAGGCCCAGTTTGAGGGCGGCACGCGTTGTCAGCTGTCCCCCTGCCAGGTAGGCGAGGATGGGACCACGCTTCAGCAGGTAGGCCACGACAACGACCGTGCAGGTACTAGCGGCGAAGGAATAGATCATCTGATTCAGCATCCCTTCTCTGGGATACCACGATTTGCCGCGGTTCGGGTCGGCTTGAAGATCCAGTCCGAGCCTCGCGGCAAGCTAAACCTGTCGAGGCGGGGCATCCATCTCAGCAGCGGTGAGAGAAACGAAGCGGTCGGTTGCCGGATCGTAGGCGTCCACGTGCCCATTTTCCAGGTGATAGACCCATCCGTACAGATGCACCTTGTCGAGCGCCAGGGCCGCGGCGACCGCAGGGTGGGTGCGCAGGTTCCCCATCTGCGCTAGGACGTTTCGCTCGACGGCGTAGGCGAGCAGGTCCTCCTCCTCATGGGTCGCGGTGCTCAGTGCCCCGGCGGGCGAGTCTTCGCCGCGCCCAAACGCCTGAACCAGGCGCCGGGTCGTTTCGGCCTGACGAAGCCAGCTCGCCACCTGCGGCATCTCGGTGACGGCCTCGGGGTGAAGCAGACCCTTCATGGCACCGCAGTGGGAGTGACCGCACACCACGATGTTGGTGACACCCAGCGCGGCGACCGCATACTCGATGGTCGCTCCCTCGCCGCCGCCGTCGCCCGCCCCGTAGGGTGGAACGATATTGCCTGCATTACGGACGACGAACAGCTCTCCTGGCACACTCTGTGTCAGCAGGGCGGGGTCAATCCGCGAATCGGAGCAGGTGATGAACAGGGTGTGGGGAGACTGCCCATTTGCCAAACGCTCGAAGCTTTCCCGGTGTTCGGGAAACACACTCTCCTGGAAGTGCCGGACGCCCTG
>JACMJB010000044.1 GCA_014380815.1 Armatimonadota bacterium | reverse complement strand
GGGACGGCACCGCGCCCGGCGCTTCGCTGGCATCGTTGCTCAAAAAGCCCGGCGTCGCTGTATCCCCGACCACCGTGGTCGGCGCGAACGAGACGGTCGTACGAAACGGGCTGGCGGTATCAATCGCACCGACATCGGTGCGCCGCACGACCAGAAGGTCCAGGTTCTGCGCGGTCAGCACCGCCTGCGAGGCCCGCCCCCAGTTCTCAGCATAGGTCGCGCCATTCGCCGCCAGTTGGGTGTTATAAAAGAAATTCGGATCATTGAAGCCGCCCGCATCCGGGGCGGGGTTGTTATAGGCATCCGGGGTCGCGGTGTTGAACAGGTTCGGGTCGTTCGGGTCGTACTCCGCGCGGTACAGGATAAACGGGTTCAGCTCACTGTCGCTGCGGCGGAACTCGAACACATTGTCGTAAAACCGGGCGGCGTTCGCAGCATAGTTAAACTGCCCGTTCGCGAGCCGCTGAAACGGCTCGCGAAGGGCGATAAAGTAGCGGACCGCGCGGGTGCCGCGCGCCATCGGGAAGCGGATATTGGTGCCCGTCGCGCCGGTCGTCGGGTCAATCGCCGTATTGGTGGTCGGGTCCGTGATCTGAGTCGTGGTGTCCACAGCCACCCGCGCGGGCTGTACCAGATCAATCTTGGTGTACAGCAGCGATGCCTTGTAGACGTTCGGGTCCGGGGATTGATCCAGCACACTCTGCGGAAGCCGGTACCGGTCTTCCAGCCGGTTCGCCTGAATCGGGAAGAAAAGCGGTGACTGCGTGTTATCGAAAATATAGGCGGCCTGCGACAGTTCGCGGCGCATCAGGGCAAGACCGGTCCGGGCGGATTCCTGGGCGGTGGAGATCGCGCGAGCGCGGCGCGTGAAGTTGAAACCCTGAATCAGCGGCGCGAACAGCAGGGTCAGGATGATGGACGTGATGGCGATCACCACGAGCAGTTCGACCAGGGTGAAGCCACGGCTCAGCCGATCAAAGGTTGCCCGCGCGGTCCGCGAGGCCCGCTGCGCGGCAAGCCGTCTCCGCCGCTCCGGATTGCACGCCCGGATCTGTTCGCTGTTGCTGTTATTCATCATGCTGCCTTGATTGTTACCGTGCGCGAGTCAGGTACGTGTCAACGTCCTGGATGCGCCATCCCGCGGATTCGACGCGCTGCCCCGGCGCGGTGACCGTGCCCTGAACGGCGGTGTTTACGCCGGAGTTCGAATCCCGGTAAACGACGCGTGTCCTCACTGACACACCATTTACCACTCCGCCCACGACCTGCCACTCCGTACCCGGTTTGCGGTCCCCCATATAGACACCGACATTCGTAAATGCAAAGCTGTCATTCCCACTAATAAACAGCGGGTTGTCCAGGGAGCCAGCCAGGGTGATCTGCTGTGGCGGCGTCTGCGCGACTACCTCTACCGGAGTGCCGCCTTGATCCACTTCCTTGATGTAGCGGAACTGCGCCACCACCGACTTGTTGTACTCGCTCCGGTTGAAGAACAGGGACGTATCGTCCGCGATCCCCTTGGTGAAGGACTTGGGGCTGTTCGTTGCCGGGAAGCCACCAGCCTGTAGTAGCTGATACCGGGAGAACGCCTTCTGCACCGCGATTGCCCAGTCGCCCTCAGCCTTGTACAGAACGCGGACCTGCGACCCCTGCGGCACGCGCACGGTGTTGATATAGATGATGCCGGAACGGAAAGTCCCGTTATCATCTTCGTTCACATAGTAATCGGCACCCGGGTCGAGTGTCGCCAGATCCCCCCGCTGCAGCACGTCCCCGGTCTGCAGATTGACCACCTGCAGGTCATCAGAACCCGGCCCGTACATCCCGTCGTAGATCGTGTTGTCCGCGTTCGGGTCCCCCTTGCGCTTGATACTGCCCAGGGTCGTTCGGATGGTAACGGTCTTGTTCGCGGCGACCGCCCCTGAGGGAACCTCGCGGTCCTCGCGCAGGATATGCCAGTCCAGGACCGAATAATCAATCAGGGCATTGAACCCCTGCTGACCGTAAGCGTTCCGCTGTCCGTAGTTGGGTCCGGTCGGGTTGAACGCGATCAGACCAAGATTGGCGAAGCTGAGACCGGCCCCGTCCGGGAAGTTGTCCCGCAACAGCTTGTATTCGTAGGGATTGCTGGTCGAAAAATTCGTGGCGGCGGCAAGTCGGGAAAACTCGATATAAACCTGCTCGCTCCCAGGGACGATGTTCGTCACTGGTGTCGGGTCTATGTCCGAAAGCGGGATCGTGCGCCAGTTACCGTTGCCGATCAGCCGGACCTTGTCGGGCGACGACTTTATGTCAGCACCATCAAAGTAAGAATACGAGATGTAGTAGATCGCATCATTGCCCGCGACCTGCTGAAGCAGGATCTGAGCCGGGTCATCGCCCTCATCCTGGTCCCCATCGTAGTCAATCAGGTAGGACTGCAGCCCGCGCAGGTAGCTGCGGCTCACCTGGTTAGAGTTGTCGTTGTTGCCCGCGCCGATGTCGTAGGGGGCCGTGATCCGAAGCAATGGGGTGCTGTAAACACGCAGGAACAATCCGGCGTTCGGCAGGGTCGCGGGGTCGGCGTTGCGGTCCCCATAGGCGGGGTCCAGATAGATCGGGCCGAATTTGACCGTGTAGATCGAGCCGGTATCGAATCCGGTCGAGACCGGAAGCGGCACTTTGACCTGCTCGCCCTCGACGAACCGGAACTTGTTCACGTCCTGGAAGTAGGGGTTCGGGCTTCCATTATATGGGGTGAGGTCGTCCGGGTCTATCGCCCCATCGAATTCGCGAGTATTGGGGTCCGAAAACGAGGCAAGGGCGATCCCCTGCGGCAGATTCGCGGAGTCGGCTTTCAGCTGCTCGCTCTGCTGGGTCGCAAGCTGAACGGCAAGCGTCCGGGTCTCCGTGGTCCGCAGCGTCGCGAGGCCGATCGGGAAGACGCGGATAGCGGTGAAAATGCCGATCAGCAGGACCACCAGAATGATCAGTACCTCGACCAGCGATGCGCCCCGCTGAACCCGCCGCCCTGTAAATCCGCTGGTTTTTGTTGCCATTGTCAAATGCATCACCGTTACCGCACCCCGACTGCCGCTGACCGTCACTCGCAAAAGGGGCCTGCCGCGCCGCGCCCTTCAGAAACCTTGCGTCAATCTTTCGGAGCGCAAAGCTGCTGAGTGCGCCCGCCACGGCAGGCCCGAAAACCGTTCTCTTTTAGGACGCCTTCCCAAACCGATTTGTTCCGGTCTGCTGGGGGCCTAGTCGGTGGGAAGAAGCTTGTACGTATCGAAATCCGCGGGCGCAGTGCCAGGTGTCTTGTTGCGCAGTTTCGCAAGATCAATGACCTTGGCGGTGCCGCTCAGGAAGAGCACGATCGCTTTGCCGCTGACCTCGGAGTGATAGGGGCACATGGTGATATACGCATCCGCGCTCGGCTCTTTCCAGAAAAGCTGGTTGCGATAGGTCGGGGAGGTGAAGGTCGCCTGGTAACCAGGGGCGGCAGGGTCACCCAGAACGTTCAGCCACAGACGGGAATAGCGGATGGTGGCGGGATCGGCGCTGGTATCGAACTTGTTGTTCGCGAGGACCTTCGGGCTGGCATCGTAGCTGTCGTACCGATAAAGCCCGACGTTCAGCACCGGTGTGGCCCCCACGCCCTTCGGGTCCGCCGGATTCAGCTTCGTCACCTGCCAGGTGCTGTTATTGGTGGGATCGTCGTTGTCCGCATTGTTGGGACAGTGGTAAGTGGAGAGCGACTTGATATACGCGGGATAGAGCGCGTTCTTGTAGGCATCCTTGGCCCGCATCAGAGGGTCAGTGGCGTCCGCCGTGGGGGCATCCGCAAGCCACTGTGAGACCTGGTTCAGATTCACCGCCGCGCCGGTGGTCGGGAGACCATCTGCGTCCAGTGCGGGACCGAGCAGATACTCAGGGTAGCGCCGTTTGTCCAGCTCGTACTGGCGGACCGACGTGTAGATCTCTTTCAGATTGCTGATGCAGGTGGCCTGGCGCGCGCTTTCCCGCACCCGCGCGAAGGCGGGAAACAGGAAGGCGGACAGGATCGCGATGATCGCGATGACCGTGAGCAGCTCGACCAGCGTGAACGCGGCGCGTCGTGGCGTGGCAGAACGGGCGCGAACCGAAAGCGGCGGGAACGGGGTCGTCGTTGATGTCATGGGATGCCTTCGAAACTCCTCACGCGAGCTTGAGAACGGGAAGCGGGGCGCGGCGAGGATGCGCCGGCGCTGTGGAGTATTATACTCCCGGCCCGTTTGACGATGCAACCAGCGGGGTTGTTCCCGGCTGGCCTGAATGCAGGGGTCGCGGTCCTCGGCAGCGAACCTGGGAACATGATAAAGATCCTGCATGCCTGGGGCAAGCACCTCAGTATCACGGACGATAACGGCGTCGAGCGGCTGCGTTATCACTATCAGCTTGCCGAGGATGCGGCGCCCTCCGCGCCGAAACCGTTCTGCCACCCAATCCGGACTCCAGAGGGTCGGGAGATCACCGCCGAATCCCCTTCGGACCATGCCTGGCACCGAGGACTGTGGATGACCTGGAAGTTTGTAAACGGCGTCAACTACTGGGAAGAGAACCAGGAGGTCGTGGGACGACAGGTCACCCTTCAGCCTCCGACCCTCCAAGCAGTACCGGGCGAGGCGGGCGCGGTCTGCTGGATCAGCGAGATCGCCTGGCGGGACCGCAAAGACGGCGCGGAGCAAACGCGGCTGACAGAGCGGCGCACCATCACCTGTCGTCTGGTCGCGGACGGCGCAATGGTTCTGGATTGGATATCCGAACAAACCCCCCAGGAAGCGGTGATCCTGGACCGCGCACCATTTACGACCTGGGGCGGCTACAGTGGCCTGGTGGCGCGAATGACACAGGCACTCCAGGAGCAGGAGATCGTGCTCGCGGACGGCACACGCACCAGCCGTCCCACGGGGCAGCGCCATGCCTGGGGCGGCATCGAAGGGCAGCTGGAAGCGAACCAGGATCACTGCCACTGCGCCGCGTTCGTTTTTCTCCCCTCTCCCCGAAACCGACGCTATCCAGAGCCGATGTACGGCAATGCGAACCGCTCCGGGAGCTTTTTCGGACCCGCCCCACTGTTCGAGTCGCCCCTGTCCCTGGAGAACGGCGAGGTCCTGCGCCATGCCTGCCGGGTGCTGATCCTGCCGCGCCGCATTGACGCCGACGAGGTGGACGGGTATCATCGGGACTGGCAGGCGAGTGAAACCGCCAACGCGGTCTGAATTCTGAACAACGGCACGGAAGCAGGAATGGTCCGCAATCCGAGCAGCTAAAGGCGGTGGGATCGGCATGGCATCGAGAAAAGGGAAGCGAAACGACGGAGAGGCTTCCGCGGCGGGATCGGTCGCTCGGGGACTGCTGGCAGCGGGCGCATTGATCGGCGCGGCGGCGATCGCCAACGCTTACATCTTCTACAAGACCCCGCCCCTCACAAGCAAACTGCCCGGCGGCGAAGTCCGCTACTGGCCGACACCCGACGGGGATGTTTTTTATAAAAAGGCCGGAGACGGCCCCCCGCTGCTGCTGGTCCACAGCATCGGCGCGGGCTGTTCGTCGTTCGAGTTTCGGTTTGTCTTCGAGTCGCTCGCCGCCCACCATACCGTTTACGCCCTTGATCTGCTGGGCTTCGGCAAATCCGACAAACCCCCGCTCGATTACACGCACGAGACCTATATCCAGCTTCTAAGCGATTTCGCGAAGCAAGTGATGCGGGTCGGTGAGAACGGAAAAGAGGCCGATGTGATCGCGACCTCGCTTTCCGCCGCCTATATCATCGCCGCGGCTCAGCGGGACCCGCTGCTGTTCCGGCGGCTGGTCTTGATCTGTCCCACCGGAATCGAGGAGCTTGCCAAACCCGCTGGAACCGGAGCGGCGGCGGTGCGCGGCCTGTTCAAGCTGCCCATCCTCGGCGCCTCGTTGTACAACGCCATCGCCTCCAAGCTGGGGATTCGCGGCTATCTCGCCCGGAACATCTACGCCGATGCCACGAAGGTCACGGACGAGGTCGTGGAGCAGTACCACGCCGCTGCCCACCAGCCCGGTGGTGAGAACGTGCTGCCGTCCTTCATCAGCGGGTATCTGAATGTCAATATCGCCGAGGCCTTTCGCAAGGTCGTGGACCTCCCCCTGATTGTCTGGGGTCAGGACGCCAAAGAGACACCCATCTCCCAGGCAGAGGCGTTCTTGATCGCGAACCCGGCCGCGAAGCTCGAGGTGATAGAGGCGGCGGGACTGCTGCCTCACGAAGAGCAACCGGAGGCGTTTCTCGCCGCCGTTCGTCCCTTCTTGACCACCGCCGAGGATCCCGCCGATTCGGTGTCGGGAACTAAGACAGCGGTTTCCAGCGTCCAGTAGTAGGTCTAGTAGGCCAACAGGCCGACGCCGTGT
>JACMJB010000273.1 GCA_014380815.1 Armatimonadota bacterium | reverse complement strand
CCTGGACTGCGAAACCGGTGTTTCGGGGGCGGGTGCTTAAACCATAACCGCCCCTATTGTCCCGCGACGGGGGCGGCCCCCACGGGCCGCCCCGCGCCGGTTCTACAAGCAGGATGCCGGGCTATCGGCAGTGGTGTCTAAACAGTAACGCCGACCCTGGCAAGGGCCTGACGGATCAGGCCGGGGACATCAGAGGAGGTTTCGGCGACGGCGACCCCGACCGCATTCAGCGCGTCTACTTTGCCCTGGGCCGACCCGGAGGTGCCGGAGACGATGGCTCCCGCATGACCCATGCGCTTGCCGGGCGGGGCCGACCGGCCACCGATAAACCCGACCACTGGCTTGGTCATGGTCTTGATGTATTCGGCGGCGATCTCCTCGTCTGCACCGCCGATCTCACCAACTAGAACAACCGCTTTGGTTTCGGGGTCCGCTTCGAAGAGGGGCAGAATATCCACGAAGGTGCTGCCAAGAATCGGGTCGCCGCCGATTCCGACTGCCGTGGTCTGGCCGATCCCCGCCCGAGTCAGGGCGTCGACGATCTCGTAGCAGAGTGTCCCGGAGCGCGAGACGACCCCGACACTGCCCGGCGTGAAGGAGGAGGGCGGAATGATCCCGATCTTGCCCTTGCCCGCGGTCAGGATGCCGGGACAGTTCGGCCCGACCAGCCGCGTCGTGCCCTGCGACTTGACAAAGCGGACCGCTGTCACCATCTCCTGAACCGGAATGAACTCGGTGATGCAGACGATCAGGTCAATGCCTGCCGCCGCGCCCTCGATGATGGAGTCGGCGGCGAAACGCGGCCCGACCACAACGAACTGGGCATTCGCACCGGTCTTCTCGACCGCCTCGGCGACCGTATCGAAAATCGGCACCCCTCGCTCAGTAACGGTCCCGCCGCCGCCCGGCTTGACCCCTGCCACAACCTGCGTGCCATAGTCCTGCATCAGGGCACTGTGGAACGCGCCCTCGCCGCCAGTGATCCCTGAAACGACGACTTTGGTGTTTTCGTCAACCAGAATACTCATAAGCGGTCTCGCCTACTCCTTCTCGCGCTTGAAGTAGTAGGTCACCACCTCTTCCACATATTCCTCGCCGCCCTCTTCGCCCGACTCGGCGTCGGCGTCGCTGTCGCCATCCCCAGTTTCGACATAGGTGACCTCGGACACATGGACGCTCACCAGCTCATAACCGTCCTCGCCGAGGTCGTTGAGCATGGTCTCATCGTCCTCGTCGCTGTCCGTGGAAGTGACGATCTTATACTCGAATTTTGCTGCCATTGGTACTTTGCCTTTTGTCCTCTACTTTACGACCCGGCTTCCACCGGATTTACCCATTGAAGAGATAAAGTTGTGTCTGTCTTGTTCTGTCTTTAGTCACTGCCGACCAGGGAGACGATCTTCTGGGCAGCTTCCTGCATGGTCTCAGCGGGGATCAGGTCCGTCCCTTTCAGGATCGCCAGACCTTCCGCGGCGTTCGTTCCCGCCAGCCGGACCACGATCGGGACGGTCACCTTAACCGACTCGGTTCCGGCAATGATCCCCTTCGCCACCTCGTCGCCCCGTGTGATGCCGCCGAAAATGTTGAAGATCACGCCCTTGACGTTGGGGTCGGACAGCACCAGCTCGAGGCTGTTCTTGACCAGTTCGGCCTTTGCACCGCCGCCGATGTCCAGGAAGTCCGCAGGCTCGCCGCCCGCGCGCTTGACCTCGTCCATCGTGCCCATGACCAGGCCCGCGCCGTTGCCAATGATCCCGATGTTTCCGCCCAGATGGACATAGTTGTTGATGCCCCGGCGGTGCGCCTCTTTCTCGTACTCGTCGGTCTCCTCGCTCGTTTCGGCGTAGACCGCGAGTTCGGGGTGACGGTAGAGCGCAGAGTCATCAATGCTGATTTTGGCGTCCCCGGCGATAAACTTGCCGTCGGTCGTCACGACCAGCGGGTTGATCTCGGCGAGCGTGGCATCGCTGTCCACGTACGCCTGGTACAGCTTTTTGAGGAATGGGGCCAGATCCTTGATTTCGGCGGCGGGGATGCCGCCCTGCTGGGCGACGCGCCGAATATCGAAATCGCGAACGCCTAGAAACGGGTCCACGGGAAGGCGACCGATGGCATCGGGGTGCGAGTGCGCGACCTCCTCGATGTCCATACCGCCCTGGGAGGAAACGATAAAGACGTTTCGCTGCGATCCCCGGTCGGTCGTGATGCCGATGTAATACTCTTTGGCAATGGAGAGCGCCTCCTCGACCAGCACGCGGTCAATCTGGAGGTTTCCCTTGGCCTGCTCGAAGTACAGCTCTTTTCCGAGGATCGAGGCCGCGAACGCCTGGGCATCTTCGGGGGTCTTGGTCACCTTGACGCCACCGGCCTTGCCGCGCCCACCCGCCAGCACCTGCGCCTTGACCACCGCGACACCGCCGAGTGCGCGCGCCGCCTCGGCAGCCTCTTCCGGCGTGTCCGCGACCTGTCCCTTCGGAACTGGGACGCCGTACTTGGCGAGAAGCTCCTTGCCCTGATACTCCTGCATCTTCATACTGGTTTCGTCTCCCGCGTCAATCTTCGGCCCACGCTTGTCTGGTGCGGTGACCTTCGAGATTATAGCCGATTGACGGCGCGGAACACAAGCAGGCGACGCCGGCGGCGCCCCTGGCATTCAGGGTTCAGAAGGAGAGATCCGGATTATCCGCGCTCGGCGACGGCATCGGCTTCCTGCGCGAGGGCGAAGTCCTTTTCGGTGATACCGCCACTGTCATGGGTGGTAAGCGTGACGGTCACCTTGGCATAACGGATATCCATATCCGGATGGTGCTGCGCGGCCTCGGCGGCGATGGCGAGACGGTTGACAAACTGTAGGGACTGCACGAAGTCCGCGAACACGAAGGTTTTGGTTAGGGCACTGTTTTGAAGGCTCCAGCCGGTGGTGTTCGCCAGCTTCTCCTCCACAGCGGCTTCGCTGAGTTTTGCGGTTGTGGTCATCGCGACTTGTCTCCCTGGTCCGAAGTTTCCTCTATTCTACCCCGCCTCCATGCGCGCAGCGGTGCGCCAGTAATCCAGGGTGTTTTCCAGTGTCGTTTTCAGGGGTACGTTTGGGAGCCAGCCGGTGAGAGCGGTCAGCAGGCGGCTGTCGCCAACACACTCTGGCAGGTCCGAGGGTCGAAGACGCGCGGGGTCCGTTTCCACCGTCACGGGAAGGGCGGCGTGGGCGACCAGACTGTCGAGGAGCGAGCGGATGGTCACGCTGATCCCGGAGGCCACGTTCACGACGCGCCACGGGGCGGGGTCCGCCTCGAAGAGCAGCAGGCGATAAGCCCGGACCACGTCGCGGACATCCAGGAAATCGCGCCGGGCCTCCAGGTTTCCCACCCGCACGACCGGCGGCTCTTTTTCCGCCTCGATCCGGGCGATCTGCCGCGCGAAGGCGGGAACCACGAAATCGGTTCCCTGGCGCGGGCCAGTGTGGTTAAACGAGCGGGTGACCGTGAGCGACAGCAGCCCGTTCTCCGCGTAGGGGCGAACCGCTTTTTCCATTGCCGCTTTGGATTCCGCATAGGCACCGGAGGGAGCGGCGGCATCGGCCTCCTGGGCGGGATGCTGCGGGGAGGTCACCCCGTAAACGTATCCCGACGAGGCAAGCTGGACGCGGCAGGTGCGCCCCTCCGCTTCCAGCGCGGACAGCAGACTCACCGTGGCATCCACATTGACCCGGTGGATCCGTTCGGCATCCGTGCCTGCTCCAGAAGCGAAGCCTGCCAGATGGAAGACATGCGTCGGACCTGCCGCCGCGACCGCTGCCCGGACCGCCGCGGGGTCTGTCAGGTCGGCGGTGAGCAGTGTCAGGTCAGGCGATAGGTTCGCCGGGGCATCGGAGGCACTGTGGGTCGTGGTGCCGAACAGCGCGGCATAAGGATAGTGCCGCGCCAATTCGTCCGCGAGCCAGCCACCCACGAAGCCGGTCACCCCTGTGATCAGGACTCGCTGCATGGGGATCGCTCTACTTTCCCGGTGCGGCGAGCGGTGCCAGGCGGGCGAGGTCCGCATCCACCATCATGTGAACAAGATCCGGAAAACTGGTTTTAAGTTCCCAGCCCAGCTTCTCTTTGGCCTTGGTCGGATCTCCGATCAGCAGGTCCACTTCGGCGGGACGAATGAACGCGGGGTCCATCACGACATACTTTTCGTAGTCCAGGCCGACGCGCCCAAAGGCCACTTCCACCAGTTCACGCACGGTGTGCGTTTCGCCGGTCGCAACCACGTAGTCATCGGGCGTATCCTGCTGCAGCATCCGCCACATCGCTTCCACGTAATCGCCCGCGAAGCCCCAGTCCCGCCGGGCGTCGAGGTTACCCATGCGGAGTTCGGTGGCGAGTCCCAGCTTGATCCGCGCAACCGCATCGGTGACTTTTCGAGTCACAAATTCCAGCCCACGCCTTGGTGATTCGTGATTGAAGAGGATTCCAGAGACCGCGAACAGGTTGTACGACTCGCGGTAGTTGACCGTGATGTAGTGTCCATAGACCTTGGCGACCCCGTAGGGCGAGCGCGGGTAGAAGGGAGTGGTCTCCGACTGTGGCACTTCCAGGACCCGCCCGTACATCTCCGATGAGCTTGCCTGATAGAAACGGATCGAGGGGTCCACGGACCGGACCGCTTCCAGCACTTTGGTGACGCCCAGTGCCGTAAATTCTCCGGTCAGCACCGGCTGCGCCCACGAGGTCGGCACGAACGACTGCGCGGCAAGATTGTACACCTCCTGCGGCTTGGCCTTTCGAATCGCCTCGATCAGCGAGTACTGGTCCAGCAGGTCCGCCTGGATCAGATGAATCCGATTGGTCAGATGCGCGATCCGCTCGAAGTTCTCCGTGCTGGCGCGCCGCACGATGCCGTACACGATGTAGCCCTTGGAGAGCAGCAGTTCCGCCAGGTAGGAGCCGTCCTGCCCGGTGATCCCGGTGATCAAAGCGGTCTTTCCGTTAGCCGTTCCCAAATCCGTTTCCGTCATAGACACAGGCAAAGTCCCCCATCAATTTTCAAATTCGATTCGATTTCCGATTAACGAGCGTCGGACCGCTCCCCCAGCGTTAAATCGCTTCGGCGAAGTATGGCTCATAGCGCTTGAAGACCGCGTAGCCCAGACAAAAGACGCTCACCGACAGCGCGGCGGAGATCCCGACGAATGGCCACAGGGCATCCATGCTTCCCACCTGGGGAAAGGTCAGGCGGCGGGCCGCTTCGATACAGGTCGCGACCGGGTTCAGCAGGTAGAATGGGCGAAATCGCTCCGGAATCTGCTCCAGAGTATACATATTCGGCCACAGGAATCCTAGTATATTGGTGCTGATCATCACCAGGTAGCGGACATCTCGGTAAAACAGGTTCGCGGTCGCGCAGAGCATACCCATCCCCGCTGTGAACAGACATAAGATCAGCACAATGGGCAGGGCCAGAAAGAAACCCCACGACGGCATGATCTGATACACCAGCAGAAATGGGATGACCCCGAACAATCCGAACACAAAATCGAAGAGTTTGCTGACAACCGCGGAGATTGGCAGTACCTCGCGCGGAAAATAGACTTTGGTGATCAGCCCCAGGTGCGCGATCAGACTTTCGGTCGCGGAAGCGATCCCCGTTCCGAAGATATTCCAGAACAGCACCCCGAAGTACGCAAAGAGCGGGAACGGAAGTCCGGTCTGCTGACGAAGGATGAATTTTCCGACCAGTGTGTAGGTCAGCGAAAAGACCAGCGGATTGAAGACCGCCCAGGCATAACCCAGCACAGACTGCTTGTAGCGCGCCTTGATGTCACGCAGGACCAGATTTTCGACCAGCTCCCGGTGGGTGGTAACACAGGCAAGTAACGAGGACACGGACCGATTATACCGGAACTTCTTTCCTTGGCGCCGAACACAGCCCCCATTGTTCCCCGAATTGCGCCCGGCAACACCCCGAACAGCTCACAAACGGCTCACAAACGGCTCACAGCGTTCCGTAGAGGCGGTCGCCGAAGTCGCCGAGGCCGGGCAGAATATACCGCTGGTCGTTCAGCTCCCGGTCCAGCGCCGCGCCGATGATCGTTACATCGGGGTGCTGCCGGTTCACCTCGCGTACCCCCTCCGGGGCAGCGACCACGCAGACCAGCCGAATGTCGGTTCCACCCGCCGCTTTTACCGCGTCAATGGCCTGACAGGCGGACCCGCCGGTCGCCAGCATCGGGTCCACGACCAGGGTCCGCTTCGTCGCCACACTGGGCAGCTTCAGATAGTATGACGAGGCCACCGCCGTGGTGTGGTCGCGGGCAAGGCCGATATATCCGACGGAAACATCCGGGAACAGCTCGACGATGGCAGGCAGCATCCCCAGCCCCGCGCGCAGGATCGGAACCACGACAAAGCCGCGTTCCAGCACCTCGGTTTCGAACGACTCCAGCGGGGTCTCGATGCTCTGGCGCTCCAGGGGCAGATCGTCGGTGGCCTCAAGAGCCAGGATCACGGTGAGCTGGTTGGTGAGCGAGCGGAATCGCGCGGGTGGGGTCGCTTTGTCCCTGAGCTGACTGACCAGATGCCGCGCGACCGGGTGGGCTGCAATGCGGATTTCCATGGCGTCAGGGTTCGCGCTCCGATCCGTTTTTTCCTCTTGGCACCACGCCAGACAGATGGGGTAGGTAAGGCACGCAAGGTACAATCATGAGGATGAGGGGTAGCCGACAGCCGCCCCCAGCACAAAGGGAACTCTTTGTCATGCGAATGGGCTTTTCCGGGGTCATCGGCGGCTCGGTGGTCGTCGGCATCGTTTCGTTTGTCGCCCTCTGGCTTCTTTTCGCGCGGGTGAAAGATGGCATGGACGGCATACGGATCGTCTATATCTCCCTTTTCAGCGCCGCGCTCAGCCTGCTGGTCGGCGGCATTGGCGGGGTCCTCTACTGGTTTTTGAACCGTAGGTCCTGACCATGCCCCCCTCAGAAGAGGTCCTCGCCGCTATCGAACGGTACCAGCCCGGCGATGACCATTGGTCGGATCTGGATGATCTGCTGAACCGGCTTTGGGAGGCCGGCCCGCCGGAAGGGGCAATGGTGGCAGAGACGCTGCTGCGCGTCTTTGAGCGGTTCCCGGAGGACGACGGCAACGGGGTGTTCTGGAGTATTCTGCACGGATTGGAAAGCCTGCCGGAATACGAACCTGCCCTGGTCGCTTCGGTGCGGCGGCAGCCGGTGGAGTTCACCGTGCTGATGGTCAACCGCATCCTCAATGTCGGTCAGGTCCGCATCGGCGAGGTGGACGGGCGGGCGTTGCTTGCCGAGGTTCTGGTTCACCGGCTGACTCCAGCGCAGACCCGGCAGGCGGCGCAGGATTACCTGCGCCGTCACCAGCCGTAGGGGTTTCCCGGCCTCCTGCGTTTCTGGCGCCGCCTCGCCTAAGCCACCATTTTAAGCTTCACCGCGAGCGCCTCGAACTTGGGCTTGTACATCGGGCACTTGTAGGACTTCGAATAGTCTTTCGGGTTTTCGGCTTCAGAGATGAAGATCTTCGCGCCGGTAACGCCGCACTTCTCGAACGCTCGGTCGTAGTTGCCGCAATCATAACAGCGGCGCAGGATCGTCCAGCAGACCGAGCAGCGCAGCGAGCCGACTAGCTCCACGCGCCCGCAGAGCGGGCAGTGGATATACACCTCGCGGAAGCCAAAGTCTTTGTTTCCCAGCGCCTCGCGGATCTTGGTATTGAATAACTCCAGTTCCCGCTGAAGCTCGGCGGTCGTTGAAAGAAGCTGATTCATCTGCTCGGCGGACAGAAACTCGCCGATCCGGTCGTCGAGCATATCGGCGAGCGAGATGGACTGCTTATCAATGAATTTGAGATGCTGCTCGGCGGTCTGCGCCTTGTAGGGCTTTTTCCGCTCCTCGCGCGCCCCCAGGGTCTTGAGCATCTGGTCCGCGACACCGACCGGAACGCGCAGGAACGCCTCTTTCTTTGCGGGAAACTGCTTGATCGCCCCGATGACCTTTTCCAGATCCGGGATATTCAGCTTCTCGAGCTTTACCTTCTGTGCCAGTCGTGTCTGGGTCGGCGGGTCGTCATTCAGAACCAGCAGCGCGCGCGCGTGGCCCTCGTTGAAGGCGCCTTCGCCCGCGCCGGGCCGCGCAATCAGCTCATTCTGTATGTGCAGCGGCAGCTCCAGAAGCTCCAGCGCCCGGCGCAGCGTCGTTTCCGAGATACCCAGGGTCTTGCTGACCCGCTCATGGCTCATGAACTGGAGCAGGCCCTGAATCGCTCGCGCCCGCTCGATCGCGTTCATGTCTTCGCGCTGCAGGTTCTCCAGCAGGGCATCGGCGGCGGCGTCCTCATCGGAGTGGTAGTTCTTGACGATTGCCGGAATATGGGTCAGACCCGCCAGTCGGCTGGCCCGATAGCGGCGCTCGCCCATGACGATCTCGAAGAAGCCACTGTCCGTGCCGGTCATGGGACGGACCACGATAGGCTGGAGGACACCGCGCTCCTTGATGGATGCGGCAAGCTCTTCCAGAGAGTCCTGATAGAACGTCTTGCGCGGCTGATTCTCGTTGGTGCGAATTTTATCGAGCGATACGTTCTCTTGCTGTTGCTGCGCCGCCATACCGTGCCTTTTCCTTCCTGAGTCCCACCCTCAGCCCCGAGGCATCGCCTGCTCGTTTCGCCGGTTTGGAGGCGGCGAGACGGAAAAACCCCGTATTCTTTCCTATTATGGTTTGTTTGGCAAGGATATGAAGGGCAATCTGCACTCTCCGTACGTGGAAGAGCACCCTGCATCCGCCGCCTTCCCGCACTCCCTCACGCCCGAAGCAAAACCGGACTATAATAGAAGTATCTTGGAAATACTCACCGACAGTTTGACCCGGATCGTGCGCTGGAACCAGGAACAGCCGGAGATGGCGATCCTTGCTGGCGCGGGGGCGTACCTGCTCCTTCTGGTGCTGACGCTCTGGACTCTGGTGCGCTACGGTGGCATGGCGCGGCGGCAGGCCCGGTTGCTGAAGGGCGCGGACGGCGCGAGTCTGGAGATGATGCTGCTGGGGCACGCGGACGGCGCGGCGAGCCTGCGCTCGGACGTTTTATCGGCGACACAGGCAAGCGCGAAGAACGCGGGCGCGCTGCGTCAGTGCCTTCAACGAGTCGGGATCGTCCGCTACGATGCCTACGGGGACGTGGGCGGCTGTCAGAGCTTTTCTCTCGCTCTGCTCGATGCCGAAGGTAGTGGGATCGTGGTGACCGGTCTCCATGGGCGCAGCGACATGCGCCTTTATGCCAAGCCGGTTATCGCTGGGGTCTCCCCTCTGGTCCTCACGGATGAGGAGCGTCAGGCAATCACCGAATCGCGGGTGGGTGGGCCGATTCTTTCCGATGATGCCGCGAACACAGTCAGCAGCACGGGAACTGCGCGGCGGCGCTAAGATCCGTAAAACGGGTAAAAGGGAAGCGCAGGGGAAGGCAGAAGAAATGGCCGCAGTCAATGCCGATGAGCGGGCGCTGATCGAGCGCAGCCGACGGGGCGAGATCGCCGCCTTCGACCAGCTCGTTCGTGCCTACGAAAAAAGCGTCTACAACACCGCCTACCGCCTCGCCGGGTCTTACGACGATGCCGCCGACATCGCGCAGGAGGCGTTTGTCCGAGCCTGGAACAATCTGAAGTCGTTCCGTGGGGACTCGGCGTTTTCCACTTGGCTTTACCGAATCGTCACCAACGTTTTCCTGGACGACCGCAAGCGCAAGCGCGCACGACCGCAACGTTCGCTTGATGAGGCCGTAGCGCTCGATGAGTCCAGTGTCACCCGGCAGTTCGAGGGCGGCGCCCCCGGCCCCGAGGAGATGGCGGAAGGGGCTGAGCGGCGGATGGTGCTGGAGCGGGCGATCCAGAGCCTGCCCGATGCACAGCGGATCGTGATTGTCCTTTACCATTCACAGGGTCTTTCCTACGACGAGATCGCCGAAATCACCAATCTTCCCATGGGAACCGTCAAGTCCAAGCTGAACCGCGCGCGGCTGGCCCTCCGGGACCGTCTCGCCCCGATGGCGGAACTTTTCAGCGAGTGAGCGCGTCCAAGAAGATAACGGTTGACCTGCCGCGAGGCAAAACGAGAGCAGGGCTGAGGAGCGGTTGATGGATTGTAAAAACTGGCGGGAAAGGGCATCAGACTACATCGAAGGCGCACTGGAGACCTCGGAAACGGCGGCCACCAGAGAAGCGATGCGCCGCCATGCCGACCAGTGCGCCGCCTGCCGGGCCGATGAGTCCGCGCTCCGTTTGCTGAGCCGCGAACTGAACGTCCTGCCCGCTGCCGAGCCACCACTCTTTTTCCGTGAAAACCTCCTCGCCGCTATCGAGCGCGGCGACCACGGGGCAAAAAGGCCCTCTGCCAAGCCGTTCTGGGGATGGCAATCTCTGTTGCCGAGTCTGGGTCGAACCGCGTTCGGGACCTTGATCGCGGGCGGAGCCTGCGCGGCGGTGCTGTGGAGTATCGCCTTTCCCCGCACCGGCGCGGACGCCGGATCGTATGTTGTGGGTGGCCCGCTGGCGGGGCTGTTGCCTGGCCTGGCGGGGGATACCGGCGACCCCAGCCATGTCAGCGATCCCGAGACAGAGGCCGCCCGGCTGCGGATCGGGCGGGTTACCACGATCCTTCCCGTGGACGGCCCCGTGTATGACTTTTCCCTCTGGCTGGAGAACGCTGACAAAGGTACGGCGCGCTTTCAGCTTATCGGCGACAAACGGGCGTATCGCTTCAACCTGGGCAGTGGCATGGCCCCGCAGACCCTGCGGGTTCCCCTCGCCGCCGCGCAGGGGGGGAGCACGATCAACCTTGGAGTGCATTGGACCGCAGACGGCAAGTCCCACGAAAAACAGCTTTTTGTGCCCGTGCCCCGCACCGATGACCGTGCACCGGAGCGCAAGCAGTCGTTTGGGCTGCCGGAAACCACACTGCTATCGGCGGCCAAAGAGATCGCGGCACGGTACGGAACCCCGGTGACTCTCGAAGACCTGACGGCGGATGTCGTCGGCGAGCGCATCATGGTAAACGCCCGCCATGAGACCGCTTCCGAGACCCTGCGCAGAAATCTCGCAGGGCGCGGTCTGAAGGTCACCGTTTCCGGCGCGGGCGTTCTGGTCACCCCACAGGAAGAATCCGCGCGGTAGGCGAGCGGCGACAGCCACATGGACGGCTCCGCTTCTTCTTTCGCCCGGGCAACTGCCCGGTACAGTGCCGCGCAGCACCTGTTCGAGACATCCACTGGCGGCGAGGCGCGTGTCCTGGTCGCGCTTTCGGGCGGGCCAGACTCCTGCGCCCTGCTGCTGGCCCTGACCGAGGCCGCGGAAAATGGTCTCCCCCTCCCACGTCCTGTTGCTGTCGCCCACTTCCACCACGGGCTGCGCGGGACGGACGCCGATGAGGACGCCGCCTTTTCCGAGCGGCTCGCGGAGCGCCTGGGGACCCCCTGCCGAACCGGACGTGGAACTGTCCCGAAAGGCACGGGCCGCTCCCCCAATGATGCCGCCCGGCGCGCGCGCCATGAATTTCTGATCGAAAGCGCCCTTCGGTACGGCGCAACCCATCTGGCAACCGCACACACCGCCGACGATCAAGCGGAAACGGTTCTGGGACGGGTCCTGCGAGGGGTGAGCATAGATGGCCTTGCGGGTATCCCCCCCCGCCGTCGCCTTGCTTCCGGTCTCTTGCTGGTGCGCCCGCTGCTCGATCAGCGCCGCGCGGAGGTCGAGGCGTACTGCGCCGCGCGCGGCATTACCCCGCGCCGCGACCCCTCCAACGAGCAGGACCGCTACACCCGCGCCCGCCTTCGCAAGCACCTACCGGGCCTCGCGGCGGCTTTCAATCCGCAGCTCGTGGAAGCCCTGAACCGACTGTCCGCTCACGCCGCTGCCGACCGTGACTATCTCAGCGACCAGGCGGGAAGCCTTTGGGAGCGCTCGGTGGAGATTCCTACGCGAGGGGTGGCGCGGCTTTCCGTAGTCCAGCTTCGGGGCGAGCATCCCGCGCTCCGGCGCCGCGTTTTGCTCCGCGCGATCCGAGAGGTAGCCGAGACGGTCGGGGCGGAAGAAGCGGCGGCGGTCACCGTCTGGGTGGACGCTCTGGAGGCGCTGCTGCTGGCCGTCGGCGAGGAAGGTCGACCGGTGACGCTCCCCGGCAACCTGCGCGCGGAGCGCATCGGCGAGATACTGGCTGTCACGGCTCCGTCAGACGAGCCGCCCGTCGTCGCTCCGCCACTGGAACCGGTTCCCCTTCCCATTCCGGGAACGATAGCCCTGCCGTGGGCTGATCTCCAGCTTTCAGTTTGCCGGATCGCGCACGGCGACGCTCCGGCTCCCCGTGTCCCCCGCGCCCGCGTCATAGACATTGCCGTTTCGGAAGGCACCCCGCTGGCGGTGCGCCCCGCGCGCGAGGGCGAGCGCATGGCCCCATTCGGAATGAAGGGCAGAACGCGTCTCCTGCGTGACCTGCTTGCTGAGGCTGCAGTCCCCGCTGCCCGGCGCGCCTGGTACCCAGTCGTCACACGCGCGGATACCGGTGCGATCTTATGGCTTATCGGGGTCGCTCAGGGGGAAAGCACACGGGTTGCGGACGGCAGCCCCTACCTTCTCCGGCTGTCCGCCCCGTTTGTCGCCCGAACGGATCTGTTGCCCGCAACGCAAAAAGGAACCCAAAGGGAGCACGGCGAATAGGCGAGCAAAGGGGTGGGCGCAACGCCTGCCAGAATCGCCGCTTATGGACCAAAAAATAGACGCTATCCGCACCTACCTGCTGCGCGCCCGGCTGCCCGAAGCTTTGGGGTGGTCACAGGGCCGTGTCGACAGCTGTGAAACGCTGCTGGTGCAGGTTGTCGCCGACGATGGTTCGGAGGGCTGGGGCGAATGCGCGGGAGTGGGCGCCGTCAATCAAGCCGCGGTCCACGAGTTCTTCGCCCCGCTGCTGATCGGGCGTGACCCGGCTCGGGTGGATGCTTTATGGCACACGCTCTGGCAGGCATCGCAGCCCTGGGGGCGGAGAGGCGTGCTGCCCGCCGCGCTCTCCGGCCTGGACATCGCGCTCTGGGACCTCCGGGGCAAGGCGCTGGGCCTGCCGGTCAGCGAGATGATGGGCGGGCGGCTCCGGGACCGGGTCCCCTGCTATGCGACGGGTCTCTACTTCCGTGACCGCCCCGAGACCGAGATCATTCCCCTGCTGATTCAGGAGGCGGAGGGCTACGTGGAGGCGGGTTATCGCGCGATCAAGGCGCATATCGGGCGCAACCTGAGCTACGACGTGGCTCTGTTGCGGGCGCTGCGGACCGCGCTGCCGGATGTTTGGCTGCTTGCGGATGCCGGTCATGGTTATAACTTGTCCGAGGCGCAGTATATCGGCAGGGTAATGGGGGAGCACGGTTACTACTGGTTCGAGGACCCCATCTCACAGGAACGACCCGAACAACTGCGTCAGCTCGCCGACCTGACCGGGCTATCCATCGCCTGTGGTAAGTCCGAGCAGACGCTGTTCGGGTTTCAGTCGCTGCTTGCGACAGGCGGGGTCTCTTACGCCGAGCCGAACGTCACTTACTGCGGCGGTCTCAGCGAGGCGATCCGGATTCGGGCGGTAGCGGCGGCGCTTGGCGTCATCATCACCCCGCATACCGGCAGCAGCACGACCATGATCGGCCTGGCGGCGGCACTTCACTTTCTGGCCTCGACCTTTCGGCATCCGGGGCGAGCGGAGGCGACGATCAGTCTGCTTGAGCGTAATGGTCTGCCGAACCCGCTGCGCGATGCGATCTTTTCCATTCCTCTGGAGGTGGACGACGGGTCGGCCCAGGTTCCGACGCTTCCCGGCCTCGGTGTTGTTCTGGATATGTCGGAGATGCGGTCGTTTTGTATCTCGGAGCAGGAGACGCGCGGATAGCGCGCCCCAGAAAGGCAACTATGGAAAGCCCTGACACCGGCATCATCACCGTGACGGTCTCGCAGGAAAGCGAGGTCGAAGCGGACCACGCGGATCTGTTTGTGAGCGTGCGCGGATCCTCCCTGTTTACCGGAAAGGCAGCCCTGAGTAAAGCGCGGGAGGTTGCCCAGTTGGTCGCGGACCTAAAAGTGGTCGGAGTCGGCGAGTCCAGCATTCAGCTTCAAGGGGTTCGGGCAGACGTTTCGAGCGGCGTGCTGGGCAAGACCTCGTCGGCGACCTACTCGCTGAAGGTCCGCTGCGCCCGGCTGGATCTGCTCGCTGACATTTTGGGGGCGATAACCGGCCAGAAGAACGCCCTGCTGAAACAGCTTGCCTGGGGTTATGGAGATGGCGAAGACCGGCGTCTTGCCTGCCTGGACGACTGTATCGCCCGCGCCAACGCGAAAGCGGGACGTATCGCCACGGGCCTGGGCATTCGTCTCCTGGGGATCGCCCACTTCACCGAAGCCGAGGCCGATCCCGAAAGCGGCGCGCGCCCTCTCGGTGCTCCGATGATGATGGAAATGAGCCGCGCTCGTGCTTCCACCTCGTTCGCCGATGACCTGGGCATGGAGGTTTCCCACGCGAAAACCGTTACCCTGACGGTCACCGTGGGATACCGGGTGTCCGATTTCAAGGGGGATGCTCCGCAGTAGGGACGCCGCGTGCATTGCCCGGTCCTGGACTCGACAGAAAAACGGCCCTGGCTCTGAAATCAGAGCCAGGGCCGTTTTTTCCCCGTTGCTTGCTCGTCTACGAGACGACTGTCTCGCGCAGGCGTCCACCGACCTCGCCGCGCCGCAGCTTCTGCAGCGCCCCGGCCTCGATCTGCCGCGCCCGCTCACGCGACAGGTGCAGGGCCTTGCCAACCTGCTCCAACGTCATCGGCGCTTCGGCATCCTCGGCCAGCCCGTAGCGCAGGCAGAGCACCTCGCGCTCGCGCGGGGTCAGGTGACGCAGCGCGCGCCCGATCTCGTCGCGAAGCGCGCGGCGGAAGACCCGCGCCGATGGCGCAGTGGCGTCTTCGGCGGGAAGCAGATCGCCCAGGCGCGTCGTGGACTCCCCGGCAGGGGCATCCAGACTCATCGGCTCCGGGGTCTCGGCCTCCAGCAGCGTCTCCACCTTGTCCACCGGCATCGCGATCTCGCGAGCGATCTCCTGCGCGGTCGGGACCCGGTTCAGACGCGTTGCGAGCATTTCGCGAGTGCGCTTGATCTTGCCCAGCGACTCGATGGCATGGGAGGGCAGACGGATCGTACGACCCTGGTTCTCGACGGCTCGGCCCAGCGCCTGACGAATCCAGTGGGTCGCGTAGGTACTGAAGCGAAACCCGCGCCGCCAGTCGTACTTGTCCACTGCGTGAATCAGGCCAAGAGTCCCCTCCTGGATCAGATCCTCCATGGCGATGCCACGATTCTGATACTTTTTGGCGATACTGGTCACCAGGCGCAGGTTGGCATTGACCAGCACCTCACGGGCATGCTTATCACCCCGCTCGACGCGCTTGGCAAGACGCCTCTCCTGCTCCTGCGTCAGCAGCGGAAGCGACGAGCTTCCGGTGCCCCGATCCGCAAGGTAGGGGGCAAACTGCTGCATGTCATCGTCAGAGTAGCCGAAGTCTTCCGTGTCATCGTCCGCGACTGCGGGCTTTGCTGCCGCCGTCACCACGGGGGCAGACGCTACCGGGGTGGCAGGTGGCACGTTTGGCGCGGTCGCGATGCCCGGCATCGTGATCGTCCGCTCTTCCGTCCGCTCCGGCAATGGAGTGGTCCCCTCATGTTCGTTCTGTAGATTCAGCATAGTCATTGCCTGGTTACCGCACCCGCGGCGGGCATTCCCACAAGGTCCTGGGACGCCTGTACGCCGCGCCTTCCTCTATTCGTTTCGTCTTATTAACAGATATACGCTAGTTATTAACGTTTATTCAACCGTTCAGTTCCCTATCGTTTCGGGAACGAACCTCACTAAATCCCGAAGAGACCCCGCCGCTGTAATGTCGTTTTAACCCCGATCGCAGCCGCGTAAACGGACCTCGGAAATAGCGTCACAGCACACTTACAAAGACGTGATTATACCAGAGGAAATTCCTGTTTTCACGGATGCGATGAGATATTTCCGAAATACTTTCCGGAGGTCACCCATAGCTCCTGTTAGCGGAGCATAGGACGCTCTCATGTGGCGTTCGTTCCCGCTAATTATCGGCAGGGATTTCATAAAACGCAGACGGCCCTCGGGGAGATTCACCCCGAGGGCCGCCGACTCCTTTGCGGAATGGAAGAACGGTATCAGAAGCGGGCGGAGACTGCGGCGGCGGCCTCTCGCAAAACGCGGTTCGCCCCCGTAGCTCCTGTCATCCCGCCCGTGCTGTCCCGTTCCTCTGCAGAGACTGCGGCATGGTCGTACTCCCGGTTGCGGCGAGCGAGCGACAGTGCCTGCTGACCGGCCTGTAGGGCGATCTGCGCCTCCTGCTTCACCAACCGGTCCAGCTCGCCCTGATCGAGCCAGAACCCACCACACCCGGTGCAGTGATCAATCTCGACGCCGTCCCGCTCTACGGTTTTAAGCGAGCGGGCGCACAATGGACATAACAACATTTCCCTACTGCCTTCCTGTTCCCTCAGCCATGGCAGCAGCCTGGCTGCCTGCGCCCCGCGCTTCGCCGCGCTCACGTGCGATCCTTCACTCTGATTTCTTTATCGTTTCCTCTATCAAGAAACGTAAAAACCGTCTGAGGTTGCACCCATTATTTTGGTATTTTCAAAATCGTTTTTTCTTATCCCGGTTGTCCGACTGGCTTCGAGGAGAATGCTGCTCCGGAGCAGGCGGTGAGCCGGGTTCAGATCGGTTCATGGGGCCGAGTTCGGATTTCACCCCCTGATTCCGGCACTTCGTGTTTAATTTCACAAACTTACATTGAGAATTATTTCACGAAGTCTGCCCTCGTGTCAAGCAGATTCAAAAAATAGAGTTCTATACCGCGGCAGCGGGCGTCGAGCAGATGCGACGCAGCGGCGTCTACGGGGGCATCAATCAGCGGAACGGCGGTCGAGAACGAAGATGCCTCCATGACATCCAGGATGTCGCCCTGGGCGTCGGCGACCTGGCGACCTGGGAGCCTTTGCCCGCGCTATCCCCACTCCAGGCGGATTACGAAGCCGCTCTGACCGAACCAGCCCGCTTCGCGCGCCTTCACCTCAGCCACTCATACCATTTCGTTCCATGCCAGACCCGGCGGCAGAGGATCTGCCGCGAACTCCAGGTGCAGAACTCGCCGGTGGCCCGGTATCTCCGCCTCGGACGAGGCGTGGAGCAGAAGAGGGCGCATCAGAAGTGCGCCCCCTTCGGGAACCGAACAAACCCGCTCCGGAATCCGTTTTCGCAGAGCGACGATCTCCTGCGGACCGATCCGCCCCATGCGGTGCGTTCCGGGGAGGACCCGCAGTGGGCCGTTCCTGATGCCGCAGTCATCTAGATGCAGGCGTACCGTCAGCATCCGCTCCAGCACTTCCGTCGGCGGCTGCACGTGCGGGATTCCCGCTTTGACAGACCACGGCCCCCAGCCGGCAAGGTCATGGCGGGCACGGACTGCGAGCGACAGGTCCTGATGCCAGACCACGTTCCAGTTCGCGCCGACAATCTTGTCGAAATAGATACCACGCACTGCAAACGCATCTGCGCCGAGGGTAGACTCAACCAGCGCGCGCACGGCGGGCAGGCGCGCCAGGTCGCGCACCGCGCCGGGGGCGGAGAGCAGATTCCGTATCGCGTATACGTTTCCGCCTCGCTGCGAGGTCAGCGCGTTCTCTCCGCCCACGACTTTCAGATCCAGAGCAGCACGCAGGCGCGCAATCGCTGGCGCATCCAACACCTCGGGGAGGATCGCGAAGCCATCACGATTCAGCAGGGAAAGCATGTTGTCATTGTACTCACTGTGCTCAGTTAAAAAACCCTAGGTATTTCGTCGTCACGACATGGGTAGACCGGGCCGGTTTCCGGTATATCTGAGGAATCCCGTTCCGGGTGAATTACCGCAAAGGATTTTTATTGTATGAACGAACAGACACCTGCCGCGCGGAGTGGCACGTTTAGAATCGCCGGCGAACTTGAGGTGTTTCGCCTGGGCTATGGGGCGATGCAAATCACGGGGCCGGGGATCTGGGGAGCGCCGAGGGACCATGAGGAGTCCCTTCGAGTGCTGCGCCGATGCCCCGAGCTTGGTATCAACCTGATTGACACAGCTGACTCATACGGCCCGCACATCAGCGAGGAGCTGATCGCCGAGGCGCTCTACCCCTACGCCGATGGACTTGTGATCGCAACCAAGGCTGGCTTGACGCGCACCGGTCCGAACCAGTGGCCTGTTAACGGCGACCCGGCATATCTTCGTCAGTGTCTGGATGGGAGCCTCAAGCGGCTCAAACGCGATGCGATTGATCTGTACCAACTGCACCGCATTGACGATAAATTCCCGCTCGAAGACCAGGTGGGGGTCTTTGCTGAGGCCCAAAAGGCAGGCAAGATTCGATTTATCGGGCTGTCTGAGGTGACCACGGACCAGCTCGCCGCCGCCCAGAAGGTCGCGCCGATCTCCACCGTTCAGAACCGCTACAACGTCGCGGACCGGGAATGGGAGTCTGTCGTGGAAGCATGCGAGGCGCAAAACATCGGATTTCTACCCTGGTTCCCGCTCGCGACCGGTAACCTGGCAAAGCCCGGCGGCCCCCTCGATATGATGGCGAAGAAGCGGGATGTCACCCCGTCACAGGTCGCGCTGGCGTGGCTGCTGCATCGCTCGCCCGTGATGTTGCCGATCCCCGGTACTTCGAGTGTCCAGCATCTGGAGGAGAACATGAGGGGGGCTTCTCTCCGTCTGTCCGACAGCGAGATGGCGGAACTTAACAACGCAAAGGGGGAATAAAGTCCCCCATAATGAGGGTAATGGGACAAAGACAAGTGTGGATGGGGGCAGCGCAGTCGCTGCCCTCCGGATCCACAAATCGTTCTCTGTGCGATAGAAAGGCAGTCCTGCCATGCCCGATTATGAATCCTCGCTTCCGGTCAACGCCTCACCGGAGGCTGTCTTCGATTTCATCTCCGATATTTCCAACATGCCTCAGTACCTTCCGACGACCCATCACGCCGAACCTCAGGGCGAGGGCCGGGTGCGGGTTCAGGGCGAGGCGGCGGGTCACCCCTATGACAGCGACGGCTGGATCCGGCTGGACCGTACCGAGTTTCGGATGGAGTGGGGCTCCGATGGCGAGAACCACTACAGTGGCTGGATGGAGGTAGAGGGAGATGACCGGCAGTCTATCGTGACGGTCGGCCTGGCATTCGCCCCCAAGCCGGAACAGGATGCGCGATTCGAGCAGCAGATGGGCGACCGCGACGCCACGATCCGGGATGGCTTGAACAAAGCATTAGAATCCATCAAAAACATCCTGGAGGGCAAGGGCGGCAAGGTGGAACCGGCAGCCGCGACCTGAAGTCACCACGACCGGGCGCCTGCCTCAGATCCTCCGAGGCAGGCGCTTCTCCGATCGCCGAAGCCGTTCCGCCCTTACCGTGGGGGTGGCGGCAGCGAGGCGCGCCGCTCGCTTGACAGAGAGACCAGCAGAAGCGCCATGCTCGTGATCATCAGCAGATAGCCGAGGAAAGAAAAGCCCTGCTGCACAATAAGAAACCCCTGCTGCGAGGGGTCGCCGTAGTTACTGCCGCCGTTCATCAGGCGGCGGAAGTTCAAGATTCCCATCAGCACCGCGAGCGCTGTCGTGCAGTGACCTGCAGCAAAAGTAATCAGCCAGGGCAAAAAGCGGGGTGCTTGTTTCACAGCAAGTGCTACGGCGACGCAGGCACATCCAGCGACAATCAGCTCGAGGATAAACGGCAGAACAAGGGTAAACGGGATCATTTTGGGGTCTCCTCTCGGTTTGTATACCCTTCTTGACAGGAAATTCTTGCAGGCGTATCTCTCCTGCCATGACCTGTGCGCGACCGGCCTGGAACCGGATAACGGGGCTGAGGGGGATTTATTAGAGACCTACTGCAAGTCTCTGACAAAAGCAGGGTAGCGGCGGTATACTAGGGTCGCGGGTCGGCGCGCTGGCTCCGAAATGACAAATACAATCCTTATGCTGCCGCGAGCCGCTATTTCCGCCGTTTCCCCCAGCATCCTGGGCCTCGGGACCCGCGCCGTTCTGGCTGTGCTCCTGGCGTGGGCGTTTGTCTGCGTCACCCTCTCGACCCATCTGCACCGCCACGCCGCGCCTGTGCTGCAGGCGCAGGCGATGACTGCAGGCGGCGGCGCGGATCGTGCCATCCCCACAACGGCCCCCTCACCGGAGGAAAATCTCTCCCCCCGCGACTGTTCCTGGTGCGACTTCGCGGTGGTACCTGTAACGACGCCGCCCGCGGTTCTGCCGCCGGTTCTAGCGCCTATCTTCACATCGGCGGGTACTGCGTCCTGTTCGCGGTCTGCCCCCTCTCTCCTCGATTGCTTCTGTGACCACCCCACCGCCCGCGCCCCACCCCTGGCCTGACCACGACTGCTCTACGCGCGGCGCGTTCTGTTCGCGTCCCTCTGGTTCGCCTGGTCTGCCCAGCCCTCGTTTGCCGAATATCCTCTGGAAGAAACTGCTATGCCCTCTCGTTTTTCGTGGCCTGCGCGGCCCGCTGCCTGTGTTGTGCTCTGCTTGTTCTGTCTTTCCTGGCTTTCTGGCGCGGTTCGCGCCCACCAACTTCAGGTTGAACCGGTTGCCGTCGTGCTGCGGCCCCAGGAGACCTTTATTGCCGCCCAATTCAGCGGGAATGTGCAGGACATCACGCAGATTCCCGACGTGACACTCGGTACCGAGGCGCGTATCGGCGACCGCTCTCCAGACGGTTTCGAGGAGCGGCTGGAAAAGTATGTCAACGAGCACTTTGTTCTGGTGCAGGGCGGCAGGGCGCTGACCGGCAAAATCACCGATCTGCGCCGCGAGCCTGGCTCTGACGTCACCAAGGTTCGTTTCGAGATGGCAGTCCGCTACGAAAAGCCCGTTGGCCTGGATAAAAACGCGCCGCTTACCATCACCAATACTCTCTTCGGCTATCTGCCAAACGCGCTCGCCACCGTGAATGTCGCCGGGTTTCAGCGCAATCTGAAGCCGGGGGAATCTCAGACCGTGGACCCATCCGCCCTCGCTGTGAACCTGCTCACCAATGTGTGGGGATTTTTCAAGGAAGGCATGGTTCACATTTTTCAGGGGCCGGATCATATTCTGTTTATTCTGGCCCTGCTGCTGGTTTCCCCCACGCTCAAAGGGCTAATCAAAACCCTGACCGGGTTCACCATCGCGCACTCCATCACCCTGGTGATCTCGACATTGACCTCCGTCCCGATCCCCTCTCGGTTGGTGGATGTGCTGGTCGCTATTTCGATCATCTATGTCGGGGCGGAGAACCTTTTCCTCAAATCTACCGCCCACCGATTCTGGATGGCGAGCGGCTTCGGATTTATCCATGGGTTCGCGTTCGCGCAGAACCTGCGCGACATCGGTCTGCCGGAAGGGAACGGACTGTTCTGGAGCCTGCTGTCGTTCAACCTGGGTGTGGAGGCCGCGCAAGTACTTCTCTGCTCGGCAGCATTCCCCCTGCTGATGTTGTGGAAGACCAGCACGGAACGCCGCCAGAAGTACGGTGGCCTGAAGTGGGAGTCGGTGGTCAAACTGGTTTCCGCCGGAGTGATTGTCATGGGCGCTTACTGGCTGGTGCAGCGCGCGTTCGGCTGACAGACGGCTTTGGGCACTGCTGGGCACCGGGCGGCGAAGCAGGAATGCCACTGTTTCGTCGTCTCATCCCTTGATTTGCTCGGCTGCGTGTCTGTCTACTGGACGACAATGTCCTCAGTGTCGGGGGCGGCCAGTGCGGGCTGCCCCGCGATTGCGCTTCCCTCGCCCCATCCACAGACGAACAAGAAGAAGTGAGCTATTCCTCGCCCGCCGCTGCGTCCCCTAGCTCCTCGATGATGTCGTCGTTGCAAGCGTCTGGCGGATCGGGGGCGAGACCGAAGCGGCGCGCTACATCGGGGGCGTATCGGGGTAAGTCGCGGCGAAGGCGCAGCAGGGCAAGGTCTTTTGACTTCGCCTCCAGCATCACATCGAACGGGTGAGGGTCGCCCAGCATCCGCACGAAAGTCGCGAACTCGAACGGGTTCACAAAGTCCGCGTGGCCTGTCCAGATCGGCGGCACCAGCGCCTTTTTTAGCTTACCAGTCTTCCGGTCGCGCTGCTGCACCTCGCGCATACCGGTGTTCGGCGACGAGTAGTGGATCTTCGGACGGACACCACCAGGCCAGGAGGCCAGAAACCGCTCCACGGAATACACGAGGTCCAATCCCTCGGGGTTGTTGCACCAAAAGTGCTGATAATCGAAGATCAGCGGGACGCCAGTTCGGTCGTGGATCTCCAGAACATCAGCGGCACTGTAGCGGATGTCGTCGTTTTCCAGCACCAGGCGGCGGCGCACCGGCTCGGGCAGTTTTTTGTAAGTCTCCACCCAGCGGTCACACCCGGAGGTGTGGTCGCCGTAGGTCCCGCCGACATGAATGACCAGGACCGCCTCCGGCCCCATCTCCATGGTGTCGAGGATGCGCGCGCCGGCGAGCAGATCCTGAACGCTTTTCTCGGTCAGCACGGGGTCCGGGCTGTTCAGCACGATGAACTGGGATGGGTGCAGGGAGAGCCGCAGCCCCTGCTGTCTGGCTGCCTGCCCCAGCGCCCGCAGTTCAGACCCCGCCTCCTCGATCTGGTGATGGAACTGGGGCATCTCCGGGTGGGTCACGTACGGCGCGAGGTCGCTCGCCATGCGGTACATCGTGATTCCGGCCTTTGCCAGATATGCAAACATCTCGTGTAGATACTCGATGGAGACGCGTAGGTGCGGCTTGTTCTGCCAGCGGCGGGAGTCATTGGATTTTAGCCCCTCTTGCCCCAGCGCTTTGACGGCGAAACCGAAGCGCATCGAGGGGGTGGACGCAAACGGCGGGGGAGATTCGGGCTGCATCTCCGGCTGGGCTTCGAGGGTCGTCATATCGGGTTCCTGCACCCTCTGTACCCACAGAGTGCAGCTTTATCCGCTGGTATGCGCCCGTTCGAACAGCCAGCAGGCCAGAAACCAGACCGCACCGGAAAGCGCCATCATCGCGCAGCCAAGGGTCAGCGCAAGGTCCCCGTTGCCCCGGTCCACCACCAGGTCCAGTCCGCCCAGCAGGAAGAACCAGCCGCTCCCAACCAGCAGACTCCAGGGCCAGTGATTCGTGCGCCGAAATCCCGCCTCCAATGTCCGCCAGGTCAGATACGCGGCGGCGAGCAGGCTCAGGCTCGCGTAGAGCAGAAAGGCCATGATGAGAGGGATCGCAAATAGCTGCATCGTTATTGTTGCTCCGTTCGCAGGCGGTCGAACAGCGTCTTTGCTTTCAGGCCAGGAAATGCCTGCTCGATCTCGCAGGCCAGCCGTCGCAAGCCCCAGCGCTCGATCCGCTCATGCCCCACCGCAAGCACGGAAATGCCGAGTTCCCGCGCTGCCTCTCGCGCGCCCTCCCGCATCTGCCCGGTGATGTACGTGGTCGCGCCTCGTTCGGCGGCAAGCGCGATCAGCACCGGGTTCAGAGCGTTCATTATCACGACACGCACGATGGGCGCTCGCTCGTCGCCCTGCATCATCGCCTCGTCCAGCCCTTGAAACTCCTGTGTCACCTGCCCTCGCCATCCCGACCACGTCATGGGCAGGATCTTGTTTCCGACCATGCCCACGGGAACCGGGTCACGGGGGCGGTCCGGGCGAAACAGCGGCTCGATCTCGATCAGTTGGAGCGCGGTAGCGATAGCCGGATTATATCCCAGAGTCAGGTGCGCATCGAACCCCTGGTGCGAGGCAAGCAGCGGCAAACCCGGCAGGGTATCGGCGCGTAGCTCAAAGGGGCGGTGCAGAAACAGCGTCTCACTGCGGCTCTGTTTCGCCATGCCCTCCACGGCAGGCGAAATATTCAGTGCCAGCCCCACGCGATGCAGATCATTCGCCTCCCCGCCGCCCGTGGCAGGCCGCCAGAGCAGTGGTACGTCTTTTTCCGGCGCGTCGTCTGGCAGAGCAAGCCGGGCTTCTAGAAACGCCATTAATTCGGCAAGGGTCGCCATAGTATTGAGTATAGCCGAGAGAGGGGGCTGGGGCGAAGTCCGCGAGGAGAGCAGAGGCATGGGAACCGGTCCAGTCCCGAACACGTTAGGATACGGTACAATATTCCGGCAGCACCGACAGCACAGACAGCACCGATGCGGAAACTAAAGAGCAGACCATGTCCACCATCTCCCCCCTTTCCCCTATCGCCGCGAAAACCCAGACCACCCCAGCGGCAGTAGCGGATTCCGCGAATCCGCTTTTGAACCGCGTGGTTTTTATTCTGTCGCTGGTGGGCCTGATGATCGCGGGTGCGCTCTGGTACTGGCACGCCAATCCGGTGGATATTCCCTGCGGGGCCTCCGGGGGCTGCGAAACGGTTGCTCAGAGCCGATACGCTTCGTTTCCCCCCGGCTCCCGCTACCCGGTGGCGATGTACGGCGTGCTGGGTTACCTGGCTATCGTGGCACTGGCATTTTTGCGGACGCTGCCCCGCTCCCCAACTCGCGACCGGGGGTTGGTGAGCGGGGTTGCTCTGGTCAGCGTGCTGGGAACTCTGATCTCGCTTCAGCTTACTTATGTCGAACTGTTCGTGCTCCATGCCATCTGCCGATGGTGTATCGCCTCTCAGGTGTTGATCCTGACAATCGCGCTGATCTCCGGCGGGGAGTGGCTGCGCCTCCTTGGCCTCCGCCGCCACGCTACTTAGGAAAGATCTTTTAACCAACGGTATGAAACTGACGAGCGAAACGAAGCTGCTCCTTGCGATGGCTGTGTTCGTGCTGCTGGGCGGCGGGGCGCTCTTTTTCCTGAGTGGGTCCAATGCCCCGGCGGCATCGCGCCCGGGTGCCCCGCCGCCGCCCAAAATCACCAGGGCGACCTTTGACGGCCTCGTGACAAATGCCCGGCATGTCAAGGGCGACCCGAACGCCCCGGTGACCATCGTGGAGTTTGCGGACTTCCAGTGCCCTTCGTGCCGACGCGCGTTCGGCAGCATCGTCCACCGATTCGATAAAGAGGTGCCCGTGCGCTTCGCGTTCCATCACTTCCCACTGACCAATATCCATGAGCGCGCGGTCCCCGCCGCGATCGCCTCTGAAGCAGCGGGGCGGCAGGGCAAGTTCTGGCCGATGTACGAGAAACTGTTCACCGGTGAAAAGACCGAACTCACCGATGCCTACTTCGATATCCAGGCCAAGCGTCTTGGCCTGGATATGGACCGGTTCCATAAGGATCAGAAGGACCCCGCGCTGGAGGCATTGGTGATGGCGGATCAGAAGCTGGCGACCGAAAACAGTGTTCAGGAGACGCCCACCTTTCTGATCCAGGACAACCGGAAACCGGATGCGGAGATCCAAAGCGTGGTTGGCGGATCGCAGCTCCAGGGCGCGCTTGCGGTCCTCCTGCCGAAAAGCGTCAAGCCGGTCGCGGGTGCCACGCCCGGTGGGGCACCGCTCCCTGGCCCGCAGGCACCCGGCTGAGCGGTCGTTTCGATGCCGAGCCACTGGGAGACACTTTTCGAGGAGACCTTAACCCCATGAGCAGAACCAGCAAGACCAGCCCAGCCGAAGCGATTGGCGCAGCAGAGCAGGCACAGAACGACAACCACCTCGACGAGGATCAAATCCGGCGCGTGCGCTACGACGCCAACCTCGAACCGGATGAGTCGGCGCTGAGTCCGGAGCGGGACCAGATGTATGACGACCTGACCGAGATCGGTGAGTCCGGCACGCAGGGCGGCACGACCGGACGGGAAGACCAAAACAACCTTGGTCCCAACGGATAGCTCTGACGCCGCCTGGGCAGGCACGACCACTCACACAGCCGGCGCGCAGCAGACGGCGCTGACACTGCTGTTGATCCGCCATGGGGAGACTGCCTCCAATGCCGAAGGGCGGATTCAGGGTCACCAGGACGTGCCACTTTCTCCCGTGGGCCGCGCGCAGGCCGCGCGCCTCGCGGTTCGCCTATCGCAGGTGTGGGACGGTTGGGGAGGCTTCCCGGCTTTTCCGGTTCCGCCCCCGAGCGCGATCTTCACCTCTGATCTTTCCCGCGCCGCCGAGACCGCTCAGATTCTGCGGGGCCAGTTGACCGCGCTTTCCCGTGTTCCTTATTTCGAGACGCCATTGCTGCGCGAGCGCGGCTTTGGCGAATGGGAAGGGCTGAACTCAGCTGAGATTCAGGAGAGATTTCCCGGTGTGGATCACCCGCCGGGCGGTGAGACATGGACGGAGGTCGAGGACCGGACAGGTCAAGCTTTCGCGTTTATCCAGGAAAACCTGCCGCCCAGCAACAGAGAAACCAGGCAACCTGCGGTTTCTATCATGGTTGTGGGGCACGGCGGATCACTGAGGCTATTTCTCACCCGTGCGCTGGGCCTGGGACCTGATTTCGTCCACTTCTTTCGCCTGGGCAACACCAGCCTTTCCGCGGTGACTTTTGGGGGTCAGGGTGGCGGACCAAACGGGCAGACACAAGATAAAGACCGCATCGTTCTGTTGAACGACGCGGCCCATTTAGAAAAGATGCCCTCTAGTCTTCGAGGATAAGCACCCGGTCAATTCCGGTAATTCGCAGGACCCGGCGCGGACTGCCGGTCACGATAAGACGCAGGGACTTGTCCTGTGCCTTCGCGGTCCGCGAAAGCGAGAGCAGGGCCGCAAGTCCCGCCGAATCCAGAAAGGGGACCTGCGACAGATCCATTCGCGGCTGTGCATTGTCCTGTATGAATGTCTCGGCCCGCGCCCGGAACTCAGGAGCCTGGTGCAGATCAATATCTCCGGACACGATCAGTGTCCCCTCCGCCTCCATCATATTCAGCAGTCCATCGTCTTCCAGGAGATTTGCCATCAACGGGTCGCTTTCCGGCAGGGCGGTCACGGCACTTGCAGGGGAGCTAACGCTGCCTAAATCCTGGTGCCGCGCTACGGTTTCCCTGATTTTCTCATTCATGATCGCACCGTCTAACGCGATGCGTTTCCTTGCCTGTACTGCATTCATAGTCATCTCGCTTTTCTTGTCTAGTCAAGAACAATAACAATTTGATCTTCCAAACTTCGGTCTCAAAACACCGATTTATTCTGGGCGTATCAGCGTTTACCCGGTTTGAAGACTGCTGAATCTCGACTCTGACAGGCGAGTTGCCTGGGAGCCGCGTCCACTTGACAGATTTTGAGCCGCCATGATTCAATGCAGGCGATGATCACTGCTTTATCAGAACGGTTTCGCCGTTGTGCGCTGGGCATCGGCGCGCTGCTTGTGCTCGGCGGCGTGACCGCCCTTACCCAGGTTTATGCCCGGTCCAGCGCCAGAACTCACACAAATTTATCGGTGACCGCTTCGCCTTCGAGTCCTCCCGTAACGCCGATCCGCTCCGCCGCGGCTAAACCGATGCCGAAGCGTGGTGACCTTGATCTGCCTAACTTCGCGGAGGTGGAGCCGGGTATCTACCGAGGGGCTGCCCCCACTGCCGAAGGGTGGAAGAGGCTCCAGGCGCTTGGCGTTCGTACCGAGATTGATCTGCGGATCGAGAAGAAGGGCCGGAAGGTCGCGGAGGCCGCCACCCGGCAGTACGGGATCCAGCGGGTGCACCTACCCATGGGCCGCGAAGCTCCGACGACCCGGCAGGTAAGCACGTTTCTTGCGACGCTCAAGGACCCTGCCCGGCGACCGGTCTTTATTCACTGTCAGCACGGTGCGGACCGCACGGGTGCGATGGTCGGTATCTATCGTGAAACCGCTTATGGCTGGGACTTTCCGCGCACCTATGCGGAGATGCGACGGTACGGCTTCAAACCGTTCCTCAGCGAGCTGAAAGAGTCGGTCCGCGCCCGCGCCCCGAAGCCGACGCGACCCTCTTGAGGTTCATTGGTCTCTCCGCCGAAGCGCGGTCGGTGGAACCCCGAAACGGCCCCGGAACTGGCGACTGAAGAAGAACAGGTCCCGGTAGCCCAGAATTCGAGCGATCTCTCCCACCCCAAGATCCGTCTCTGACAAAAGCTGGGAGGCCCGCTCCAGTCGGCAGCGGATCACGTAGCGCGCGGGCGAGACCCCGAGCAGGCGCACGAACCGCCGCGTGTACTGGGAGCGGGAGAGACAGGCTCGCTTCGCCTGCGTTCCTACGTCCCACGCCTCGCCCGGCGAGGACCGAATGAGCGATCCGATTTCCTGAATCCGCGTGTCGGCGGGGTTTGGTGCAGGCCGCGCCGCCTCATCCCAGAGATGGAGCAACATCTGCTCGACCAGCAGAACCATTTGCCGCTCCGGCAGAGGACTGCCGCTGCCGCCGTTATCCAGATCTAGCCGCTCCGCGCAGGCCGCGCACCGCCGTGCCATCGCCTCAAAGAACCCCCCATCCCTTAGCACGACCCCCTGTGGTGGAAGAGGGAATCTCTCCGCTGTGAGCGGATCGCTGTCGTCTCCCAGCGGCTCGAAATGGACCGCGAACACCTGGAGGCGATGAGCCGGATTCTGGGTCGCGACCGGCTCCGAACCCGGCGGCACCACAAAGCTGCTTCGCGCCCGTAGCGCGTAACTCTGCCCCAGCAGGCGCATCTCCCCTTCCCCCGCGAGCACGCACCAGAGGTCGTAGTCCACAAGCGGGGGCGGGGACCAGCGCCATCCGGGTTCGCAGGTGTG